>JAJPXA010000257.1 GCA_021205715.1 Bacillota bacterium | reverse complement strand
TTTCTCGCTTGCTTCAATACCATTTCAGCTTTGAGGCTTAAATATACATAAAAAGCGCCCGCTTCGCAATATTTATTATACCGCAAATTAGGCGCTTTGTTTTGTGTCTGTATTAAACCGGCGGTTTTTTAATGCCGCAATAACCGCTATTTTTTAATATCCCGTACCGCTCTTGGGGTAGTATTCCGCTTAATTATATTGTGCCAAGTCAAAGCTCTTTTCAATATCCAACGGGCGCATACCGCTTACGCCGTCCCATATAAAGAGCTTTGCCGATGCCGCGTTTTGAGTGTCGGCGAACATTTCAAAATCATATTCTGCCGTTTCAAGCGCGTCTATGCTTACGCTTTGCGTGCTTACCGCTATAAGCGCGCCGTCCTCGTCGTAAAACGCGATTACCGCGTCGCCGTCCACGGCGCTGTCGCCGCTGTTATACAGCTCAACCGTTGCCGCCGTCATATTCTCTACCGCGGTATAACCCGCCATATTTGCAATCACCGTGCCGAGCGTGCTTGAAAGCTCAATCTCCGTCGAGTTTAAGGCGGTATCGTATACCGATATGGTTATATCGTCCGCGTCCAAATCCGATATATCAAATTCAGCTGTATACTCGCCGCCCTTTTCCGCGTTCGGAACGGAGATTTGATATGCCTCCTCGCCGCTTGCGTCGGTATAGATTATATCAACAAAATAGAGATAGTTGTTATCGCTCACGGAAACATAAAGCGTGTCGCCGTCAATCGATGCGCCCGTTATTTTCGGAGCGACTCTGTCAACTGTAACGGGAAGCTCGAAGCTTTCGGTTTCGGCTCCCTCATAATCGAACACTCCGCTTACCGTAAGGGTATACTCGCCGTCCGGCAGCTCCGCTTCATCAAGCGTTTCAAATGAGTCAAACTCCAATCTGCAACTCCAGTATTTCATCGTTACACCTTCAAAAATCTCGCTAACCTCAATATCACCGTCTGTCAGTTTAAGAGTCGGATTTTTAACCGCGCGCATAGTTGACATCACAACTCCGAGCTCATCACCCATTCCGTCGCCGTTGGGAGATATGGCAATCATATCCTTGTTATATTCCCCATTCGCGTCCACGCCTAATTGGGAATAATACACATCCCCGTTTTCCTCTAAGTAGGTGTACAAATATGTTCCCGAAAAGTCGGATGAATCGGAATCATACATAACACTGCCGCCCTCGTCATACATCGTTTTATCAAAGATAGCCTGCGACGTCCAATCGCCGTAAAATCCCGTAAACGGCATACTTATAGTTACTGCCTCGCTCGACGCAAGCGTTATAAATCCGTCTATGAAAAATCCGTTGGTAAATATCTCGCTGTTTTTCGCAAGCTCCTCGCTGTCGAGCGTAACATTTATTGATACCTCCTCTTCCCCATTCGCGGGAATTGTTATGCTTTCGGGAGCATCATCCTCCACAACGGTTAAGCGAACGGTATTATTCAGTGCAACCGTATTATTGCCGTCCTCATCGGTTTCGTACCCGTCGGTGAGAACGTCAAGCGCTACACTGTCGTAGGCGACCTCCGTGTCCGTCAAATTTTTAACCTTAAAGTTAAGCGTAAAGCTGTCGCCAAGCTTATCGCCCAGGCTCAATTTTGACTTGCCGCTGTTTCCTATGAAGATAGCGGAGGTTTTCATTGCCGCCGCGGTGTTTACCAATCCCGCGCCCTGTATTCTTGCCGCATAGGGAATAGCATCGCCGTCATCGTTTTCCGGCTGATATATTATATCCGCCGCCGACATAAGCATATTCTCTATCAAGCTCACGCGCTCGGTACCGCTTACATCGATTTCGTTTTTGTCGAAGTATTCATTCATCAATGCCGTAACGCCCGTCATATGCGGTGTCGCCATCGATGTTCCGCTGAATACCTCGTATTTGTCGCCCGGATATGACGAATATATATTCCCGCCCGGCGCGGTTATTTCCGGTTTTAATTCAAGTGTCTGGTCAACGCCCCATGATGAGAACGGTGATATTTCTCCCGGTGTATTGGCGGGCACATAAAAGTTCAATCTGTCCGCCGTCAAGGTCTTTGTTTCGGCATTTTTCAAATACTCGCCGTCCGTATATTCGACCGAAGCGACAGGAATTTCAACGGCATCGCAGCCTGCCGTCATATCGTTATTATAAACAACGGCACCCACCGCACCGTTGTTCTGCGCATTGTATACCGACTCCGAGGACATACCGTCCTCCCCGCAGTCTATAAGCGCGATTTTTCCCTCTACATCCGCGGCTTCAATCTCCTCTTCCGTGCCCGAACCGCAGTCCGCATATTCGGTATACGCACCCGCAAAGGCTGTATAAAAGCTATTATCTCCGAGTATATCGGTATAGTATATTTCCTTTTCATCAGATACTTTGATAACGCTCTTATTGTAATATCTTTTCACATTGTTTGCCGACGCGACCGCGGTTACCGAGCTGAAGCAAGCCGGTGAATTTACCGTTCCGTAATCGGGCATATCCGCGCTCGCGCTTGACGAAGCATAGCTTATTCCCTCGTTGCCGTTCGCCGAGCATAGCGTAACGCCCGCTTTGTTTAGATTATCGACTACCTCCGCATACACGCTATCCGCCGCACTTGAGCCGTAAGCTGCGCCGATACTGAAATTTATCGCGCATACGCCTATCTTTGCGGCATCATCCATAGCCGCGACCATAGCGCTGTTGCTCAAGTATCCTTCGCTTGTACTGACCTTCATAAGCACCACCTGCGCGTCCGGCGCAACGCCGGTCATCTCATATTCCTTTGAATCACCGTTTTCATCAAGCGCGGTGAATGAGGCATATCCGCCCGCCGCGATACCGGTAACGTGCGTGCCGTGAATAAGATCATCATCGCTTATGTATGTGTCCGCCGTCTTATTTGCGTAATCATACACGAAAGGAATCTTTTCGCTTTTATATACCTGATTCGCCGCAATCTCGACGTTCATCGTGTTCTTTTCCAAAATCCCCGCCACATCGCTTTTTGAAAGCTTTGGATTTTTCGGCGCGGTGCTGAAAAACTCATGTCCCACGTCAAACTCGGAATCGATTATCGCGATAACCTGCCCCTCGCCGGTGTAGCCTGTTTCAGCGACGTCGTCCGCCGTTTGAGCCGGAAGTGACGAGGTCATCTCAACCGCGCTCGCAAGCTTCAGTTCCACCTCCGGCATTATATATACGTTTTTAACTCCGTCGATAGCCTTTATTTCGTCCATTTTGTCCTTGGGCGCATCTATTGAAAAGCCGTTAAATACCGCCGTGTAGGTATAGCCCTTGCTTTCCTTTACCTTTGCTTCGCTTTGAATATCGCTCAGCACCTTCGCCTGCGTTTTCAAAATCTCGGTTTCCTGTTCCTGTGCCTCCGACGTGCCGATGTAATCCGTACCAAGCTCCGCCGCCGCATCCGAGGCAAGAAGCGCGTCACCCTCAACCTCCACGATGAATGTAACGGTTTCATCGCCGTCATACACCGCCGCGTTCTCAATCGGAAGCGCCGCGAATACTGTGTTTGCCGTAAGCGACAAAGCAGCAGCCGCCGAAACAAATAACGTTATAATTTTCCTTATCATCTTTTTGTTCCTCCTAATCGTTACGGAGATAACTCCGAAAATACCCAAATTCAAACAGGCATATGCCGCCATAGGATATGCCTGTTAAATATATTTAAACGCAATAAAAGGTAAACTGCCATGCCTGTCCGAATATATAAATATACCGCGCAAGCTCATTTGTCATACCTCTTTCTCGAAAAGATTTCAGCGCCCGTTTTCCGCGCTCCCCTGTTATGCAAAGTATACCACATCGAACAGACCGTGTCAACGTTCTTCGCACGATTATGCCGTTTTTTGATGGAAATTTTTAGCTGCTACAGAGATAGATAATTTCAGAAAAATTTCTTCGACTCAATGCATTTTTAATTTTTCTTACATAATTTTTATCACCGATAGTGTCAAATCATTTTAAAGGACTTGCAAAAAAATCTTGTATAATATACAATAATATGAGGGAGGCGTAGAAAATGGCGAAAAGCACGGATGATTTGATGAAAATTCTCAAGGACACATCGGACATAAAACGTTATGTCGAGGAAAACACCGAGGAAATGACGGACGGCAATCTCGGAAAATATATCGAGAAGCTGCTCGAGGAAACGGGACTTACGATAGCTAAGGTCGCGCGGCGCGGTCAGCTTTCGGATTCGTATTTGTATAAAATAAGCGAGGACAGAAAATCAAACATAAGCCGCGACAAGGTAATTCAGATTTGCTTCGGGTTCGGTTTGGACGCGGAGGGAAGCCGAAAGCTTTTAAGAGCGGCGCGCGTGGGCGAGCTGTATCCGCGCATTCGGCGCGACAGCATTATTCTTTTTTGCCTTGAAAAGCATATTGATATTATAGAGTGCGATAAAAAGCTGATTGAGGCGGGGGACAAAAAATTGCTCAGAGAATAAAAAAATAAGGCTGCAAATAAAACGGCAGCCTTATTTTTTTGTCACCGACAGTCCGATACTCGCAAATTAAAATATGGTATACTCAATTCAGCGATTGAGAAATTTTGTCGATTTCCTGTTTTACTTCATCGGAGCATAACGGGTAAAGATATTCGAGCCGAATATACATCGGGCTTGATTCGACAAGGTTTTCCGCGCCGTATATATCGTAAATATAGTCCGTAAGCGCCTGCGCGGCTTTGTCATATTGCTGCTGCGCCTCGTAGTTTGCGGAATAGAGCATATATATGTTGTACCCCGTCAGTCCCTCGGCGACAGCCTCGTCGAGCCGCTGCTGTGCCTCGGCATATTCACCGTCGGCTATGAGGTTTTCAATATCGCTCCAGCGCCTATACGCCTTTTCGGCGGGCGACGATGTTTCAATCGGAGCTGCGGTGTATGAATATCGGCCGGCGGAATTTGACGCGGCAACGCAGTACGCCGCAATTGCCGCAAGGCAAAGCAGGGCGCAAGTGACGCTCAAAAGAACCTTATGCGACGCGGCGAAAAGTCCGCGCCTAAGACGCGAAACGCTCGCGTATCTGTCACGCGGCTTAACCGCCGTGCAGCGCTTTATAACTCTTGAGAGCGAGCCGCGGTATTTCTGCTCAATCGGAAATTTTCCGCCCGTGAGCAGCACGTTCATAAGCACGCCTATCGCGTAAATATCGGTGCGCCTGTCGGACTGACCGAAACCGAACTGCTCCGGCGCAGCGTAATCCTGCGTGCCGATAAATTCGGTGTCGGTTGATTGTTTTTGCTTGTGTATACGCGCGTTGCCGAAGTCGGTAAGGTAGAACTCTCCGCTGTCGGAATAAAGCACATTTGCCGCCGTGATGTCGCGGTGGACAATGCCGGATTTATGAATGGGCGAAAGCGTTTTGCAGAGAAAATATACAAGCCGCTTAACGAAGTCAGCCGTAAAATCATAGCCGCCGTCAAGCATCTGACGGAGCGACTTGCCGCAGATGTATTCCTCGATAAGCACGAAGTAGTCATTTTCGGGGTAAATGTCAATCACGCGCGGAACGCCGTAAAATTGACGTTGCCGGATGGATTTATATATTTCGGCACGGTCGGATGATATGTATTTCTTGACATAAACGGTATTGTCCGCGGAGCTTTTTGTAAGCAGTATATTTTTCTCGCAATCGAGAAAATCAATGTCGGTATAGGTTGTCATATAAATCACCTCTCGGGATGATTATAACATAAAATACCGCAAATGTGAAGAAAAAAACAGCGGCAAAGCCGCTGTATGGAAAAATTGCTATTCAAATATGTTATGAGATAACTCCGTAACTATTTTGATTAGACGCCGCTGTTCATTCGGGGATCGGTTTTCAATCAAAGCGAGCCACTGCTTTTTAAGGTTGTCCGATTCCTCGATGGCGGCGGTGTTCACGTCCGACATCAGGTAGTCAAAGGTAACGCCGAGAGTGTTCGCAATCTTGACGAGGTTTGTGAGATTAACGCCGCGTCTGCCGTTCTCGATTTGCCCGAGATAATTCGGCGCAATGTCTATCATCTCGGACAGCTGCTCCTGCGTAAGAGCGCGCTCCCGCCGGCATTTGCGGATTTTCTCACCGATATTTTCGGTTGTGTATGACATTATATCACCGCCTTAGATGGTTATACAAATTCATTATAATGGATTTTTGGAAAAAGTTAAAATAATGTATTGCAATATTATGTCGCAATATGTTATAATATATACATTAAATTAAGAAAGAGGGAATGAAAATGGCAAACGAAAACAAACAACAGCCCGGAGCCGCAGAGCAGGCAAAAACAGGATTTATGAAAGGATTTCTCAGTACATACAATCCTCCGAAAAACAAACTGTTTCTTACATCTCCGGCGCCGCTGCAAAACAAAATGCTTACAATAAGGAAATTTTACTTTGCGGTGCTTGCGGCAGCATTGATAGGATTTTTTTATAAGCCGATTTGGGCAATAGCATTTTTCGGATTGCTGATTGTATACTTAATCGAAAGCTGTATGCTAAACAGGCAGCTCGGAGTTCTTCGCGTGCAAAAATTTCAATTTGACAGCAGCATAGATACGCAGACGGTATTTAATGAGGTTATGCCGATACTGACAGGCAAATATAATATGCTGGTTGAAATTAACAACAAAGGGACAATGACGATAACGCATCAGCAAAATATAATGTATGATTTTACAATCGGCACCGATGATTCATTCACCCTTTGGTGGCACTTTTCGATGGGCAAGGCTCTTGTAAATGTCAGAAAGTATAAGCCGTATAGGCAAATGCTCGCTTCGATGGGAATTATCGCATACGAAATTCAGCATCAATTTAATATACAGCCGCAGGGTGGAGCAGCGCAGATACAGCAGTAACAGGAGAAATGAAAATGGAAAACGAAAAAAATGCGGAAAAGGTACGCAGCCCGTCGGATATTAAATTGCTGTTGACTTATCCGGCACCGCTTTATAACGAATCTTATGAATTCAAAAAACTGCGTAAGGAAATGTTTATATTAATGTTGGTAGGATTATTGCTATGCATTATTTTCGGACCCGGATTGCTTACGGTTATTATG
>JAJPXA010000234.1 GCA_021205715.1 Bacillota bacterium | reverse complement strand
ACGCAGGTCAAGGGGCGCTGCCCCTTGCGGGGTTCGGGGCAGCGCCCCGAGAAAAAACGCACCTAAACCCAAATTTATCTATATCGTATTTTTTGTATTTACACTTGCGCTTTAGGGGAAAATGTTGTATTATATAAGAAAAGGAAAGAGGCTGATAATATGGATAAATATTTGGTTATAAACGGTGTTAATTTAAATCTGCTCGGTATGAGGGAGCCGGGGATTTACGGGAGCGCCACGCTTGCGGATTTGGAGAACAACATCCGCAAAAAGGCGTCGGAGCTTGGTGTTGAGGTTGATTTTTTTCAAAGCAATATCGAGGGCGAGATTGTAAACGCGATTCATAACGCCTACGGCAAATACGCGGGCATCATCATAAACCCCGGCGCGTTTACGCATTATTCATATGCCATACGCGACGCGTTCGCGTCTGTGAAAATGCGCGTTATCGAGGTTCATATATCGAATATTCATAAACGCGAGGAGTTTCGCCATAAATCCGTGATTGTGCCGGAATGCATCGGGCAGATATGCGGATTGGGATTTAAGGGCTACGAGCTTGCACTGGAGGCGCTTTGCGATGAGGGACAGAATTGACAGACTTTTGGGAAGCATTGCCGAGGATGAGGCGGTGCTGATTTCGTCGTACCCGAATATTTTTTATTACAGCGGGTTTACAAGCGCCGACGCGTATCTTTTTATAACGCATAACAAAAGCTATATAATAACGGATTCGCGTTATACAATTCAGGCGGCGGAGGAAGCGCCGGATTTTGAGCTGCACGATATATCAAAGGGATTTGAAGAGCTGTTTAAGAAAGCGGACGAGCGCGCTGTAGGCTTTGAGGAAGAGCATATGAGCGTTAAGGAGTATAATCGCTTCGAAAAAAGAATTTCGAATAATCAAGAGCTTGTGCTGATGCAGAAAAATATCGATGAACCGAGGAAAATAAAGGATAAGAACGAGATTGAAAAGCTCGCGACGGCGGAAGCGATAGGCGACCGCGCATTCGAGCATATTTTAACATATATAAAAGCCGGACGCACGGAAAAGGAGGTTGCGCTGGAGCTTGAGTATTTTATGAAAAAGCAGGGCGCGTCCGCGCTGTCGTTTGCGACGATAGCCGCGTCGGGCGAACGCTCGGCTATGCCTCACGGCACGGCGAGCGATAAGGTTATCGAGAACGGCGATTTTTTGACGCTTGATTTCGGATGCGTGTTTAACGGCTACTGCTCCGATATGACGAGAACGGTTGTCGTCGGCAAAGCCGCCGATTGGCAGAGAGAGATTTACGATGTAGTTTTAAAGGCGCAGCTCGCGGGGCTTGACGCGCTTGAAACCGGAAAAAAATGCGCCGCGGTCGACGCGGTATCGCGCAAGATTATATCCGATGCCGGTTACGGCAAAAATTTCGGTCACAGCCTGGGTCACAGCGTGGGTATAGAAATTCACGAAAATCCCGTTTTATCGCCCAAAAGCGGCGACACGGTAAAGGACGGCAATATTTTTACCGTGGAGCCGGGAATATATATCGACGGTATGGGCGGCGTGAGAATAGAGGATATGACGGTGATGGAAAACGGCAGAGCGAGAAATCTCGCGGCTTCGCCCAAAGAGCTTATTGAACTGTAATTTACGCGCGTCCTTTACTTGAAAAATTTATGTAAATTTAATTGCCTTTTTTGCTTTTGTATGGTATAATTATCTGATACGATAAAACTTTTTAACGGAGGGGACGATTAGGTGAAAATTACGGATAAGCTTATAAAGGCATCGTGTTCTCCTACCGTGTACAAGCGCGGAATGGAATATTTCAAAGAGGGCAGGGTTCATCTGCGCCGCCGCGAGGATAATCTGCTTACCGCTATTGTCGACGGCAGCGGAATATACAGCGTTGAGGTGGAATTTAACGACCGTGAAATCACCAAGTGCTTTTGCACTTGCCCGTATAATCAAACGATGCATACCGTCTGCAAGCATATAGTCGCGGTTATGCGTCAGCGCCGCGCTGAAATCGAGGAGGGCGGAGGTTATTCCGACGAAAACGACAGAATAGCGGCAAGGCTTTGCAACAGCTTTTTTTCAATGTCGCTCCCGAAAGAGGAAACGCGTCTTAAATTTAAAATGTATGTAAATATAAACGACAACAGCGCCGTGTACAGCGCATCGATTTTGACCGCCGCGTCGGGCGGCGAGCTTAACGGTATTGAAAATTTTTTGGAATGCTGTGTAAAGGGAAAAAAATTCAAAATAGACAAAAATCTCACCTATGTTCCGAATGTTACAAAGTTCGCGGACACGACCGCCGAAATACTTTCGATACTCGCCGAAAGCTATCTTGACAAATCAACGGGGAACGGAATATACTCAAAGGCGGTATATCAGACTCTTTTCGGTGAAATGACAGCGGCAAGACTTTTTCCGTACATTAAGACCTCCGATATTTCACTTGTGTTTAACGGTGTCCCCTGCTCGAATATGGGCGTGTATGAGGAGGATCCGGATATACTTATCGATATTTTCGCCACGGGCGACGATATTTCGCTTTTTGTGAGCGAGAGAGGCACCGCGTTTACCGCGAGCGGCGAATGGTTCTTGTTTGACGGCAATTTATACCATACGACCGAGGGCTGGCGGCGAACCTATATGCCGATATATGAGGCGCTGGCGGAGCAGAACCGCACGCGAATTACGTTTAAAAACGACAGCAGAATAATGTTCGCAAAATACGCGCTTCCGGCGCTTAAAAAATGCCGCGGCGTTACAACGCAGGGTGTTGACGAGCTGATAATTGACGACGCGCCCGATTTCGGCGTGTATTTTGACGCGGTTAAGGACGCGGTTACTGCGGTTGTTATTGCGCGTTACGGCGATGTCGCCGTTCGCCTGCCGGCGAAGGAGGAATACGGCGAGAAAATAATTCTGCGTGATATGAATAAGGAAAAAGAGGTTCTTGACGTTTTTTCGGGATTTGATTATTCCAAGGGCACATACAGCCTGAAAAACGGAGAGGGCATATTTTCATTTGTGAAGAATAAAATGAGCGTCTTGTCGGAGCTTGCCGAGGTGAAAACCTCGGGAGCGTTTGACGCGCTGTTTTCGCCGGCAAAAACAAGCATAACCGCGTTCGTGGGATATAACGAGGATACGGATTTGCTCGAGGTGGGTTTTGACACCAATCTTTCGCGCGCGGAAATATCGGAAATACTGTCGGCGGTTAAGCTGAAAAAGCCGTTTTATCGATTTGAAGACGGCAAATTTTTGGATTTTTCGACGGATGAGAACGCGGAGATTTTCGATATTCTCGCCGCTCTCGATTTTTCCGATAGCGATATAGATAACGAAAGGAAATATGTTTCGAAGAATTACGCCCTTTATCTCGCCTCGCTTAAATCGGCGAAGCAGAAAAGCAGCTTTAAGAATTTCATAAACGATATGCGAAACGTTAAGGCGAATATTCCCGAAAATCTTGACGGGGTTCTGCGCGAATATCAAAAAAGCGGAATACTCTGGCTCAAGCAGCTTTCTTGTATGGGCTTGGGCGGTATACTCGCGGACGATATGGGTTTGGGAAAGACCTTACAGGTTCTCGCGTTTATACACGGCGAGCGTCCCGAAACGCCTACACTCATAGTAACGCCGTCCGCGATTACCTATAATTGGCAAAACGAGATTGCGCGCTTTATTCCCGACGCCGCGTCGCTTATTATCGACGGCGCGAAGCCGATAAGGACGGAGCTTTTGAAGCATACGGAAAATTACGAGTTTATAATAACCTCATATCCGATGCTGCGCCGCGATATAGCGTTGTACAAAAATCTGCGTTTTAAATATATGTTTATAGATGAGGCGCAGAATATAAAAAACGAGAAAACGCTTAACGCTCACGCGGTAAAGCGTATAAACGCGGAATGCCGTTTCGCTGTAACGGGCACTCCGATTGAAAATTCGCTTTCGGAGCTGTGGTCGGTATTCGACTATATAATGCCCGGCTATCTTTATTCCCACCGCGAATTTAACGCGCGTTACACCGTGCCGATATCGAAAGACGGGAACGGAGAGAGCGCGGGCGAGCTGCGGTCAAAAATAAAGCCGTTTATAATGCGCAGAATGAAATCGGAGGTTTTGACGGAG
This sequence comes from Bacillota bacterium, assembly GCA_021205715.1. GTDB lineage: Bacteria > Bacillota > Clostridia > UBA1381 > UBA1381 > 12844. Next base: position 2,950 of record JAJPXA010000234.1, on the reverse strand, counting down.
CTGCCGGAAAAAATCGAGGAAACGATATACGCGGATTTGACCGTGCCGCAGAAAAATATGTACGCGGCGTTTTTGGAAACGGCAAAACGCGAAACGCGGTCGCTTTTAAGCGAGGGTGCCGACAAAATGCGCATATTGACGCTGCTTATGCGTCTGAGGCAGATTTGCTGTCATCCGTCGCTTTTCGACGCGAATTACGCAAAGGACAGCGGTAAGCTGAATTTGCTGCTTGAGATTACCGAAAGCGCATTGACGGGCGGACACAGACTGCTGATTTTTTCGCAGTTTACGTCGATGCTGGATATAATAAAAAAAGAGTTTGATAAAATGGGAATCTCGTATTTCTATCTTGACGGAAAAACGCCCTCGAACGCACGCGCGGAAACGGCGGAAAAATTCAATGCCGGCGAAAAGGATGTTTTTCTTATTTCCTTAAAGGCGGGAGGAACGGGCCTTAATTTAACGGGCGCGGATATGGTAATCCATTACGACCCGTGGTGGAATCCGGCGGTCACAGACCAGGCATCCGACCGCGCTTACAGGATAGGGCAAAAACGCGCGGTGCAGGTTATCCGCCTTGCGTCAAAGGGAACGATTGAGGAAAAGATTTTAAAGCTTCAGGATAAGAAGCGCGCGCTTGCCGATGATATAATAACGGCGAACAATAAAACGCTCAAGAATTTGACCGATGAGGAAATAATGGCGTTGTTTGAATGATAAGCAAAAAGCGCGAATGATTTTTGAAAGGATACGTCTATGAAATTCAAGGACTTGGTAATGTACAGCGAGGAGGAAAAGGCGGAAGCAAAACCAATCTCTCCGACCGCTTGGCGCGTGATATTTTTCGGAGTATGGATTGCACTGCTTAATATTTTGGCTGTAATTTATATCACAAAAAGCGAGTACATCTATTTTTGGGACAGCGCGACATATTGGGATATAGCGAAGCAAATTGAGAGCGGCGCGCTTATGCCGAACATTTTTGAGAGCCTATACGGCTCAATCGGCAGTATGAATTACAATTACACTGCCGGACTGTTGTCGGCGGCGGTTATGCACATATTCGGAAACTCGCGGCTGGTTTACGTATTAACGCTCGTAAACCTTTATCTCGTGCCGTCTATGATTATTATATATCTCATCGCGAGGAAGATGGGCAAGGCACCCGAAATTACGCTGACGCTTGTTATGCTTTTGTGTCCTATGCTGACATTTACGGCGTTTGTCGGCTTTGCCGATGTCGGCGGTATGATCGGCTGCTTGCTGTGCTTTTATTGGTACGGCGAAAAGGACGGCGCGAAAACGAGTCTGTGGAAATTTTTCGCGATAGGCGTTATGCTTGTGCTTATTATGATTTGGCGCAGATGGTACGCGTTTTTTTCGCTGTCTTTTATCACGGCTATGTTTGCCGACTGCATAATAAACAAAAAGCCTTGGTACGGCGCGCTGATTACGGCGGCGGCTTCGGCTTTGATTTTGATATTATGCTTTAGGGATTTCACCGTGAACATACTCCTTGCCGATTACGCCAATCTGTATTCGGACTATAAGTTCGCCGTTTCCACCGATTTCAAACTTATAACGCGCTATTTCGGAGTCGTATATATTTTGGCTCTTGCGGCGGCGTCCGGTGTGATAATGGTTAAAAAGAAAGACGCGCGGGCGTTGTTTATGTGGATACAAATGATAGTGTGCGCCTGCACGTTTATGGCGACTCAAACGCACGGACAGCAGCATTTGCTGCTTTACACTCCGTCGATTATAATGCTTACGATTTACGTTATAAAAAATATCACAAAGGAATGGATGCTTGTGTCCGCGGCGGCTTTGGCTGCCGCGCATACGGTGAATGTGTATATTCCGTATGACCAGCCGAGCAATATTCAGGATATTAAAATTTACGCGCCGATACCCAATTTTTCAATGCTGCCGCGGTATACCGAGTACGCGTATCCGGTTCTTGACCTGAAGCTGAAGCTTAACGAGGTCATAGGCGAGGGCGAAACGCTCGGAGTTCTCGCGTCGTCGTTTGATTTGAACGAGGACGCGTTAAGAAACGCCGAGTCGTCATTGGGCGTCGCGGAAACGCGGGAGGATTATATTGTGTCGCTCCCGCAGGTGGACTCGCGCGATCTTGACCTTACCGCTTACGGTGCGGTCGACTATGTTTTGACCGCGTCGCCGGCGCAGACGCATCTTGCCGACGGCAGTCAAAGGATTGTCGAGGAGGCGCTGAACGACTTTGAAGCGCAGACGGGAATAGCGTCCGCGTTTGAGGAGATTTACGATTTTAACACGCAGATAGGCGATATGAATATAAGGCTATACAAACGCGTTCGGGATATACCCGAATATGAATACACATCGCTGTCAAAGCGTATTGAATAAGCCGAAGCCTATTTTTCACTCAAAACCTCAACCGCCTTTGCGAGCTGAGTGTCATCCTCACGCGGCACATACGACGCGTAATATCCGTCGTATTCCTCGGATAGCTCAACCGTTATATCCGGCTCGATGCCGACACCGTGGATACAGGTTCCGTTCGGCGAATAATATTTCGCTATTGTCAGGGACATTCCCGAGCCGTCCGCGAATGGGTAAACCGACTGCACAATACCCTTGCCGTAGCTTGTTGTACCGATAACCGTCGCCGCGTCGTAATCTCTCAACGCTCCGGTCAGAACCTCGGACGCGCTCGCGCTGTTTTCGTTTATCAGAACCGCCATAGGTATGTCGAGGCACTCCGCGTCGGAGGTGTAGTCCTTTCGGGTGCCGTCCTTGTATTCCATATACGTTATTGTTCCCTCGGGCAAAAGCATATCCGCGATGCTGCATACAATATCCAAATCTCCGCCCGGATTGTCGCGAAGGTCTATTATCATTTTTTCCATACCCTCGCTTTGCAGCTGTGAAACCGCCTCCTTGAATTCGGTATAGGTATCGTAATCAC
>JAJPXA010000101.1 GCA_021205715.1 Bacillota bacterium | reverse complement strand
GTCATAATACGCGAGGGATTTAAGAATGCGCCGAGCTGCGGCGCACCGGTATACGAGCTGCCCGCGTCCTTGTATGAAAGGCTGTGCGATACGAAAACGCCGCAGGGGATAACGGCGGTGCTTAAAATGCGCTCCGGCGGCAGGTTTTCGCCGAAATCGGACGGCGCTTATGTCTATTGCGACGGCGTTGCCGACCCCGGAAACGTCGGAACGATAATAAGAACCGCCGACGCGGCGGGGCTTGACGGCGTTATTCTGTCCGAGGGATGCGTTGATATTTACGCGCCGAAAACCGTGAGGGCGAGTATGGGTTCGTTTTTCAATACCGATATAATAACGGGGAAAACAGCCGATGATTTGCGCGAATATAAAAACGCGGGTTTTTCGCTGATTGGCGGCGCGCTGGGCGCCTCAAGCGCCGATTACAGAACCGCCGACTACAAAAAGCCTGTGATTATCGTTGTGGGAAACGAGGCGAACGGCATAAGCCGCGAGGTTTTGGATATGTGCGCGAGGGTTAAAATTCCCATATACGGAGCTGCGGAATCGCTTAACGTTTCCGTCGCGGCGGGAATTTTAATGTACGAATGGGCAAGAAATAACTTGACTTAATCGAAAAAATGTTGTATCATCTTATATTAATTCGGGTTGTTAAAGGATAAAGTTATGGATAATGAGTTATATTGGGTATGGCTTACCTCAAAAAAGACGATGAAAGCTAATAAAATAACGTCTTTGCTTGAAAAATTCAATACGGTTGAGGAAATATACGCGGAGAAAGCCTTTTTAAATGTTCCGAATATCGGAAGCCGCGAGTTTGGAGAGCTCAAGGATAAGAGCCTTACAGCCGCGAAAAAAATTATCGAGGAAACGCATAAGGCGGGAGCGTATATCATAACCTTTGACGATGAGCGCTATCCGAACAAATTGAAAAATATCGCAAATCCTCCGTATATTTTGTATTGCAGGGGTGATTTTATAAATGTCGACGATATTTTAACAATCGCCGTTGTCGGCACGAGAAGAGTGACGGATTACGGGCGGATTGTCACAAGCCGCCTGTCGCGCGACCTTGCCAAAAGCGGGGCGGTTGTGGTAAGCGGTATGGCGCGCGGCGTGGACACAATCGCCGCGAAGAACGCGCTGAAGACCGGCGCGAAAACCATCGCGGTTTTGGGATGCGGAATTGACATCGTTTATCCGAGCGAAAACGGCGGGGTTATGCAGGATATCGCAAACAACGGTATGGTTATAACGGAGTATGCTCCGGGAAGTCCGCCCATAGCCAATCATTTTCCCGAAAGGAACCGAATAATAGCGGGTCTTTCAAACGGCGTTCTCGTAACGGACGCGCCCAAGGGGAGCGGCTCGCTTATAACGGCGAAGATTGCATCGGAAAACGGCAGAGATGTTTTCGCCGTCCCGCGAGGCATACTTGATGAAAATTCCGGCGCGAACCGCATTATTCAGCAGGGCGCGAAGCTTGTTATGAGCTGCTCGGATATAATCGAGGAATATCCGTATATGGAGCGGGTTGAGGTTAAGCTTGATAACGATACTGAAAATGAACTGTTAAGCGAAGCGCCAAACTCGGATTTGGAAGATATTTCCGAGCCGGCAGACTTCGCTGAGCACGCTGATGCGGGAAGCTCCGCAGTTAAAGACGATTCGGATTTTGATTTTTCGGGACTTTCGGACGGCGAAAGGGAAATCGCGGAAAAACTCGCGCTTAAGGATATGCAGATTGACGAGCTTGCCTCGGAGCTTGACACGGCTGTCGGGACGCTTAACACACGGCTTACGTTATTGGAAGTTAAGGGAGTTGTAAAAAAGCTGCCCGGAGGATTTTATAAAATTAACACTCTTTAATCGGATTAAATTTAACGAGATAGTTTCAAATGGAGGACAATATGGCAAAGGAATCTGAAAAAAAGAAAACGGCAAGCAAGAAAAAACCGACAAAAAAGAACTTGCTTATAGTGGAGTCGCCGGCAAAGGCGGCTACTATAAAAAAATATCTCGGCAGCAACTATAACGTTACCGCGTCTATGGGACACGTAATAGACTTGCCGAAAAGCTCGATGGCAATAGATATAGAAAACGATTTTGAGCCTAAATATATCACAATTCGCGGCAAGGGCGAGCTTTTGGCATCACTTAAAAGCGAGGCGAAAAAGTCGAACAAGGTATATCTCGCGACCGACCCGGATAGAGAGGGAGAGGCGATAAGCTGGCATTTGGCGCAGGCGCTTAATATCGATCCCGCGTCCGAGTGCAGAGTAACGTTTAACGAGGTAACAAAAACCGCGGTAAAAGAGGCGATTAAAAAGCCGCGCGAGATAGATATGAATCTCGTGGACGCACAGCAGGCGCGGCGCGTACTTGATAGAATTGTAGGATATTCCATAAGTCCCATATTATGGGAAAAGGTAAAGCGCGGCTTGAGCGCGGGGCGTGTTCAGTCGGTCGCGACAAGAATGATTTGCGAGCGCGAGGATGAAATAGTGAATTTCACTCCGAAGGAATATTGGACGATTGACGCGGAGCTTGCGGTTAAAAACCGCGCGTTTTCCGCGAGATATTTCGGAAAAATCAAGGACGGCAAGGTGTCGGAGGCTGAGTTGGGAAGCGCGGATGAGGCGCAGCGGATTGTAAGCGAGCTTAAAAGCGCGAAAAGCATATCGGTCGCGTCCGTTAAAACGGCGCAGAAGCAGCGCAACCCCAAGCCGCCGTTTACGACAAGCACAATGCAGCAGGATGCGTCAAGACGATACGGCTATCAGGCGGCGAGAACGATGCAGATTGCTCAAACTCTTTACGAGGGTATTAATCTCGGCGGCTCGCTCGGAACGGTCGGTCTTATTACATATATGAGAACCGACTCGCTGAGAATAGCGGACGACGCGCAAAAAGAGGCTGTTGAGTATCTCGCGGAGCATTACGGCGCCGAATATGTAAGGGCAAAGCAGTATAAAACCAAGAAAAGCGCTCAGGACGCGCACGAGGCGATACGTCCGACGTCGATAAACATCGTGCCGGCGGATATTAGGGATAAGCTCACGGATGACCAATATAAGCTGTACCGACTCATTTGGGAGCGCTTCGCGGCGTCGCAGATGACACCGGCGGTTTATGACACGGTTCAGGTATCGGCGGCGGCGGACGATAATATTTTAAGAGCGAGCAGCTCGGCTGTGAGCTTTAAGGGATATATGGCGGTGTATGTGGAAAGCAGCGAAACTAAAGAGGAAAAAAGCAAGGCGCTGCCGAAGCTTGAGGATAATATGCCGCTGACGCTCAAGGATACCGACGCGAAGCAGCATTTCACGCAGCCGCCCGCGCGTTACAGCGACGCGACGCTTATTCAAGAGCTTGAGGAAAAGGGAATAGGCAGACCGTCGACCTACGCGCCGACGATTTCAACTATCGTGTCGAGAGGCTATGTAGCGCGCAATAAGCGTCAGCTTATCCCGACGGAGCTTGGCACGATAACCACGGACATAATGAAAAAGAATTTCAAGGATATAGTCGATACCGATTTTACGGCAAATATGGAAAACGAGCTTGATGAAATCGAGGAGGGCGAACGCGAATGGAAGAGCGTAATACGCGAATTTTACGCCCCGTTTGAGGAAACCTTGGAGCAGGCGAAAACAAATATCGAAAAAATCAAAATAAAGGACGAGGAATCGGATGTTATCTGCGATAAATGCGGCCGCAAAATGGTTTACAAAATAAGCAAATACGGAAAATTCCTCGCGTGCCCGGGATTCCCCGAGTGCCGAAACACAAAAACCATACGCCGCGGCACGGGCGTGGAGTGTCCGAAATGCGGCGGTGAGATTTTGATTAAGACCTCAAAGCGCGGCAAGACCTATTACGGCTGCGAAAATTCGCCCAAATGCGATTATATTATGTGGTACAGACCGCTCAAGGAGAAATGCCCCGTATGCGGCGGCGTGCTGATGAAGAAAAACGGAAAAAATCCGACGGTTGTATGCGCAAATGAGGACTGCACATATACGCGGAAAGCTGATAAGGACGAAGATGGAGAAGATTAAAATTATAGGCGCGGGCCTTGCCGGCTGCGAGGCGGCATGGCAGGCGGCGCAAAGCGGCATCGCGGCGGAGCTTGTTGAAATGAAGCCCGCGCGGTTTTCGCCCGCGCATTCAAATGAAAATTTCGCGGAGCTGGTATGCTCAAATTCCCTTAAAGCGGAGCGGATAGAGAACGCCTGCGGACTTCTTAAAGAAGAAATGAGGCTTTTCGGCTCGATTATTATGGAGGCGGCGGATGTAAGCCGCGTTCCGGCGGGCGGCGCGCTCGCGGTGGACAGGGATGTATTTTCGGAGTATATAACAAAGAAAATAAAGTCGCATCCGCTTATCACCGTCGTAAACGAGGAAGCGGCGGACATCGACACGGACGAGTATACGATAATCGCCACGGGGCCGCTTACATCGGACGCGCTCGCAAAAGCCGTGTCACGGCTCACGGATGCGGACGAGCTGTACTTTTTCGACGCGGCGGCGCCGGTGGTTACGGAGGAGAGCATCGATAAGAGCCGCGTGTTTAAGGCGGCGCGCTATGACAGAGGCACCGCAGATTATATAAACTGCCCTATGACAAAGGACGAGTATACCGCGTTTTACAACGCTCTGACAAACGCGGAAACGGCGCAATTGAAGGATTTTGAAAATGCCGCCGTCTTTGAGGGATGTATGCCGGTTGAGGTAATGGCAAAGCGCGGATTTGAAACGCTCACATTCGGGCCTCTGAAGCCGGTGGGCTTGGTAAATCCGAAAACGGGTAAGGACGACGCTTACGCGGTCGTGCAGCTAAGGCAGGACAACCGCGAGGGAACGCTGTATAATTTAGTCGGTTTTCAGACGAATTTAAAATGGGGCGAGCAAAAGCGGGTGTTTTCTATGATACCGGGACTTGAAAACGCGGAGTTTGCGCGTTACGGCGTAATGCACCGAAACACGTATATAAATTCGCCGCGGATTTTGAACAGATATTATCAAATGATAAAATATCCGAAGATATTTTTTGCCGGTCAGATAACCGGCGTCGAGGGGTACGTGGAATCCGCGTCCTCAGGAATACTCGCGGGTTATAACGCGGCAAGGCTTATACAGGGGAAGACGATGTGGGAACCGTCGTCGAAAACCGTTATAGGCGCGCTGCCGCTTTATATATCCGACACCTCTATACATAGGCTCCAGCCGATGAACGCGAACTTCGGCATTGTGGAGGGGTTGTCGGAGCGAATAAGAAAAAAGAGCGACAGGTATAATAAAATCGCCCTGCGCGCTCTTGAAACCGTAAAGGAACAATTGGCGCGGCAATAATGCGCGCCGCCGCGTAAAACGCGGGGAAAGGAAGGAAAAATGAAAAAGAAACTTGTATCAATCGGACTTATTTTAACAATGATGTGCTCAGCTGTCGTTATGAGCGGCTGCGGCAAGAAAGCGACATTTATGTATTTCGTATCGGAATCGGATGAGAATTACGAGGAGGAAATGGAAGTATATGAAAGTCTTGAAAAGAAGTACAGCAGAAAAGTTGTTTTTGACCTACACAATATAGACGACACTCCCGAGGACAAGGAGAATTTCCCGGTGGACGGAACAACGCCGGTGCTTATTATGCTTGATGTGAACAACGATATATCGGCTATGGAGTTTATGTGCAGCGATGAGGACACGCTTAAAGCGGATATAGAGAAGGCTTTGAGCGTTGAAAGGACTTCGGAATCGGACGAGGATTAAGAATAATCGGGTGATAAAATTATGTTCGTAGATAAGGCAAAAATTTTTATAAAAGCCGGCAACGGCGGCAACGGCTCTATATCGTTTCGGCGCGAAAAGTATGTCGCGGCGGGCGGCCCCGACGGCGGCGACGGCGGTAACGGCGGAAATATCGTGTTTAAAGTCGATTTGGGTATGACGACCCTTATGGATTTTAAATATAAGAGAAAGTACGCGGCAAAAAGCGGCGAGGACGGCGCGGGGCGGCATAAAAAAGGCAAGGCGGGCGAGGATATAGTGTTATACGTTCCGCAGGGAACGGTTATAAGGGACGCGGAGTCGAACCGAGTTATTGCCGATTTGTCGGATCCCGACAAGGAGATAATTCTCGCCAAGGGCGGCAGCGGCGGCTGGGGTAACTCGCATTTTGCGACAGCTGTAAGGCAGACGCCGAATTTCGCGAAAAACGGTTTACCCGGCGACGAGCGCGAGATAATATTGGAGCTTAAGCTGCTCGCGGACGTCGGTTTGGTCGGTTTTCCGAACGTCGGAAAATCCACGCTGCTTTCGATGACGACAAAGGCGTCGCCGAAAATCGCCGATTATCATTTTACGACGCTCGAGCCGAATTTGGGCGTGGTTGATTTGGGCGACGGACGCGGCTTTGTTTTGGCGGATATTCCCGGTATAATCGAGGGCGCGTCGGAGGGCGTCGGCTTGGGTCACGAGTTTTTGCGGCATATCGAGCGCACGCGGATTTTAATTCACGTGGTGGATGTGTCGGGAATTGAGGGCAGAAATCCTATCGAGGATTTTGAGATAATAAACCGCGAGCTTTCCGAGTACGATATGGCGCTTGAGGAGCGACCGCAGATTGTGGCGGCGAACAAGACGGATATAATACAGGACGAGGATGCGTACCGCGAGTTTGTGAGTTATGCGCGCTCCAAAGGTTATGAGGTGTTTGAGATTTCCGCGGCGACAAACAAGGGTGTCCGCGCTCTTATGATGCGCGTGTATGAGGAGCTTCAAAAGCTCCCGCCGGTGACGGTGTTCGAACCGGAAATGGATATCGAGGAGGACATCTTCGAGGACGACGGCAAAGGCTACACGATACGCAGGGAAAACGAGGTTTACGTTATCGAGGGCCCGTGGATTGAGGCTGTCGGCGGCGGCGTAAATTTCTCCGACCGCGAGTCGCTTCAATATTTTCAGCGTATGCTTTTAAAGCGCGGAGTTATCGAGGAGCTTGTTGAAATGGGCATCCGCGAAAACGACACCGTGAGAATAGGCGACCTTGAATTTGACTTTGTATTTTAAGGATTTCGGATTAGGGGTTGAATCCCTAATCCACACTATATATTTTCACTATAG
>JAJPXA010000016.1 GCA_021205715.1 Bacillota bacterium | reverse complement strand
GTTCATCTCGTAACAAATTATCGCGGGATGTAACACATCTATTGTAAACCTACAAGTCAATAATGCAATTAACAAAAAGGACGTTACATTTCAAAAACCTTTTGTACATTTTTTCGCACGAATATACCATTTTATATTATTTTTCCGCAGAATGAAAAATATGCGTCCTCCGCGAGCTTTTTCGGCGCGGCTCCCGCGCGCGAAAAAACTCCCGGAGCGGATTCCGCTCGGGAGTTTTTCGCTTATAAGCGTTTGCTTATCAATAATAGTTACATACAAGCACTCTTATACGTCCGCCGGACGCTTCCGACTTGTCGTAGTAAGCGTAAATTGTATAGTCGCCGCTCTGCGCCTCCGAGAGCGTAATCTTTTGATACTTCGTGCTCGGAGATTTCTTATAGCATACGACGCTGTCGCTTAAAGTATACTTAATATTGCCTATCTTCGCGGTGGTTTCGGTAAGCTCGTTTACGGTGCCGGAATAAGCGCCCATCGATACTACGCCGACCAAGGAGCTTCCGTTAAACACAAACTTCGCGGGACCTGTTACGCTGCTCGCAAGGCTTGTCGAATAGGTCTGAGCTGTTCCGTCTATATCTATGCTGTACGATGTGCTGCTCGATGTGCCGGAATTCGACGAGGAGCTTGCGGTGTTTACCACGCCGTACTCGTAAACGTCGCCGGTTACATTATTCAGGATAAGGCTTGTAATTTCGCCCTTTGCGTTCTGCTCGCAATAGAGAATTTGACTCTTGCTTAAACTGATTCCGTCAATTCTCTGCAAGTAAATCTTCTTGTACAGAACGTTGTCGTAAACCGAGTCGTTTGCGACATCAAGAATATTAACGCTTGACGAAACGGCGTAATCGCCGATTTTCATATCCTCATACGAAACCTTGCCGCTTATCGAGCCGCTCGACTGTCTTGTGAGAGTCGCGATGCCGTCCTTTAAGACCGCCTTTGCGACCGCGCCCTCGAGCGAGGACTTGTCAGCCGACGTTTCATAGGTTGATGTCGTTCCGTCAGGGAGTACCATTGTTACATAATATCCCGTGTATTCCTTATCGTTTTCATCGGTAAAGGTCTTTGTTCCGGCGGCTATTACGTAGCCTATGGTGCTGTCCGAAGCGGTGTCGGTCGAGGTGACAACGCCTGCGGCGCCGCCGTCCTTGCCGAGGCATATCGTAACCGTATCGCCGTAGTTGAATATGCCGCTTGACGAGAGGTTGTTAAACGCGTCAACGCCCTCTATCTCGTACTCTGTTCCGGAAATCGTTACGGATGTCGGCGAATCCTTTGTCGGGGACGCGCTCTCGTATATACCCGTAACCTTGTTCGAATAAGCGAATACTATATCCAGCGGAGCGCTGTAATATATAATATCGTTCGTGAGTATGCTGCTCTCGGAGGACTTCACGCCGTCGCGCATAATGGTTGTCGACGAGGAGCCGCCTATCGATGAGAGCCACGAGCTGCTTGTAACCTTTACGGGGCCTTCCATAGTGTCGGAATCGTAGGTTATGTAGTCTATTGAGCCGGACGCCGTTTTCTTGACATAGAGCGTGTCGCCCATTTCAAGTCCGGACTTTACAGCCGCGTATGTGGTCTGACTCTGATTGTAATATACCTTTGTGCTGTCGGGTATGTCTATCGTTACAAGACTGCCGTTATCGTATGCCACAACCGAGTTTGACAGGAGCGAGTATATGAAATATGTTTCATATTCGTTGTTCTCATCGTCGTCGTCGGGGACGAAGGCTACGATGTCCTTTGAATTTTTAATGAATATATCGCCCGTCATACCGACGCTGTCGTCGTCAAAGCTCGAGCCTTTTGTATAAAGTCCCGCGGAAGTGAACACCTTATCCGAACCCAAAGAGCTGTCCTGCTCGACGGTTGAGATAATATCAACATCCTCGGTCATTGTGCAGTCATGCACGCTAAGGAGCGTTCCGGAGAAGCTCACGTTTCCGCTCGCGCTCGTGCCGGATGCCGCGCTGCACTGAAGCGTGTTATACACAAGGTTCAGCACCTGGCGTCTTGTCATTTCGGTTCCGATTGTGCCGTCGACGTTGTCGAGCATTTCAAGGCCCTGCGCCTTGGAAATCTGTCCGTAGGGGTAAGCGCTGCCGAACGAGTTATCGTCATAACCCAAAACTCTAAGCATTATCGTTACCGCTTCCTCATATGTAACGGTGTTGGTCGGGCGGTAGGTCGAATCAAGATAACCCTCGACAAAGCCCGCGGATACCGCCGCCTTTATATAAGGCGCGTACCATTCGCTGTAGGGAACATCCTTATACGGAGAAACCTTGAGTCCCAACGCGACGCTGTCCTTTTCGCTTGAGGCGGCAACCGCGATTTTCGCCATTTCCGCGCGAGATACCGCGGCGTCGAGATTCATATTGCCGTTTTCGTCGCCCTGCATAATATTAAGGGCGTTCAGAAGCGTTATGATTCCCTCCTCCTCGCTCACCGCGGCATTCGCGCTGAGCGTCGGCACCATCGCAAGCGACGCAATCATCGCTATTGTTGTCACCAAAGAAATTATTTTCTTCTTCATTGTATCAACTGTCCTTTCTTTCATTTATAACGCATATAGCTAAGCCTTACCGACCGCCAAGCGGTCGGCAAGATAGCTTATTTTTCGCATTAGTCGTATCTCAACGCGTCTATCGGGTTCAGCTTTGCCGCTTTTCTCGCGGGCATAAAGCCGAAGAATACGCCTATTGCCGTCGAAATCGTAAATGAGGTGATAATCGAAGACGCTGTCGGGAGAACATCCATTCCCAACAGTTTTCCCACCACTATCGCGGCTATCGAACCCAATATTATTCCTATTACACCGCCGATACAGCTCAGCATACCCGCCTCAATTACAAATTGTGACAATATACTTCCCTGCTTCGCGCCGAGCGATTTTCTGATACCTATTTCACGCGTTCTCTCTGTTACCGATACAAGCATAATGTTCATTATTCCGATACCCGCAACCACGAGTGAAATACCCGCAATCGTGATAAGCATAAGCTCCATTCGATCGAGGATCTCGGTCAAGCTTTCAGCAACGGATTTCATTGCCGTAACGGTATAATAATCATCGTCGCCTATAGCGGCATAGCACATATTCTCTATCAATGTTTCCGCTTCCTCAACAGTGTCCTGCGAGGTCGCGTATATGGTATAGCTTGATATTGTGTTTGTTTTTGTCGTGTGCATCGCAAGCGTGTAGGGAACATAGATAATATCATCGGACGAGCCCTCGGTCGAGTCGTCCTGCTCCTCTATAATTCCGACTACGGTATACGGAGTGCCCGTAATCTGTAATGTCTGCCCCAGTGCGTCGCCGTTAAACATATTCTGCGCAACATAGGTGCCTATAATACAGACCTTCATCTGCCGCTCCACATCTATATATGTAAGCTCTCGTCCATACTGCACATTATAGCCCTTAAGAGAGAGATACTGCTCGTTTATACCGGTTGCGGTTGAGGATATTGTGCTGTTGTCCTCGGGATCCTTCATATATGCCGGCATAGATACGGTCGGTGAAAATCCCGCGATAATGTCGGGGTTCTCATTCATAAGCTCCTCGACATCCTCTATCGGAAGCGTCTTTGTCGACGCACGGCTTGTGATTGAAACCGTTATAGATTCCATTCCCATTTCCTCAAAGGTTTCGGTAATGGTGCCGGTAAGTCCGGACATAAGGCTCGTAAGAGCGATAACCGCCGTGATACCGATTACGATACCGAGCATTGTAAGAACGGAACGCATCTTGTTGCTGAGAACGCTTGAAAGCGCCATTTCAAAACATTTTCTGAGCAATTAAGTCGCCCCCTTCGCCTTTTCATCGTCAACAGATTCCTCTCCGGCGCCGTGTTGATTCATTATTGTTAAATCACCCTCGGCGGGGCCGTCGTAAACTATCCTGCCGTCGGTTATTCTTATAACTCTCTTTGCGACAGCCGCGATTGAGTTGTCGTGCGTTATCAATATTATAGTGTTGCCCTCGCGGTTTAGCTGCTGTAAGAAGAGCATAACCTCTCTGCCCGTTCTCGAGTCCAACGCGCCCGTAGGCTCGTCGGCGAGTATTACCGAGGGATCGCCCGCAAGCGCCCTCGCTATCGATACTCTCTGCTGCTGACCGCCGGAAAGCTGCGACGGGTAGTTACCCGCCTTTGACTTCAAGCCGACTCTCGCGAGTGACTTTAAAGCGCGCTTTCTCTGCTCCGACTCCTTAAGCCCCGCATAGAGAAGCGGGAGCTTAACGTTTTCAAGCACGGTGAGCTTTGTCAAAAGATTGTACTGTTGGAAAATAAATCCGAGCATCTTGTTTCTTATTTCCGCAAGCTCATCCTGACTGTAATTCTTTATTGATCTGCCGTTTAATTTATATTCGCCTTTCGACGCGACGTCCAGGCAGCCGATTATATTCATACAGGTTGATTTACCCGAGCCGGACTGTCCGACTATCGCCACAAACTCGCCCTGATTTATCGTCATCGATATTCCGTCGAGCGCGTGAATTTCAGTGTCGCCCATATGATATATCTTATAAACGTCCTTCATTTCTACCAATGGTGTAGGCATTTAAATCACCTCCGGTTAGCGCATACCGCCGCCCATGCCGCCGCCCATGCCGCCGCCGGACATACCGCCGCCCATGCCGCCGCTCATGCCGCCGCCCATGGACATACCGCCCATCATGCTCGTGGATTCTTCACTGTCGCCACCGAAGGATGCGCCCGCGCTGGACGTTATGGTATCAAGGGTTCTTACCTCGTCGCCTTCTTCAAGACCCGAGAGTATTTCTATATAATCATCGTCGTTTATGCCAAGCTCTACCACGACCGCTCTGTAGCCGTCGGGAACCTCAAGGTTCTTGGGCAGGCTTGCATAATCTATCGTAAATTCGCCGTCGTCGTCATTATCCGCTCCGACCGCGTTCTCGGTGCCCGCCTGCAAATCGCCGGTTTCACCGCCGGGCATTCCGCCGCCGCGCATTCCGCCCTCGGGCGCTCCGCTTGCGTCGGGTGCCGCCTTTGATTCGCCGTCCTCCGAATCCTTGCCGCTCTCTTCGCCGTCTTCAACAGCGTCCGCGCCGGATTTCAATATATCGGTAACGTCGTTCTCGTAGGTCTTGCCGGTGTCCTTAACAAATACTATATCGCCCGAGTTTACGGCGTTTACGGGAACCGCCAGCGTGTCGAGCGATTCTTCAACAACAATCGCAACGTCAACGTTCATACCCGGAAGAAGCGAGCCGTAGTCGTCAACCTCAATTTCAACCAAATACGTGGTAACACCGTTTGAATATGTACCGTCAACCGGAACCTTTATTACCTCACCCTCAAATACATCGTCGGTGGTTGATGCGGTAATCGTTGCCTTTTGACCTGTCTTTACGAGGTCAACCTCTGTTTCGTCAACCTCTATCGAGAGCTTAATGCACGACAGGTCGTAGATAACGCAAAGTGCCTCGGAGCTGTTGGATGAGTCAATCGTATCGCCCGCTTTCGCATTCTTCGTTACGACCGTTCCTTCGATAGGCGATGTTACGATATAGTCCTCAACCTTTTCCTGCGCCTGCTTTAACTGAAGCTCGGCGTTCTCGAGTGCAACCTGCGCCGAGAGTATCTGCGAGTCCTGAGAATATGTATTGTCGTTCAAAACCTGATTTTGCAGCGAGAGTATCGCGTCGTTGTAGGAGAGCTTCGCCGATTTTAACGAGTTTTCAGCCGATTCCGAATATACGTAAGCAATCTGCTGTCCCGCGTATACGGAGCTTCCCGTGTCAACGTCAAGGCTTTCGACGGTACCCGATACCTTGGAGGTTATCGTCTTTTCGTTTTTGTATTCAAAGTTTGCCGTGTCTGAGCAAGCCGCGCCGTTTACAACAGCGCTTCCCGTGTCGTCCTCGTCAAGCGCGCCGGGGTTTGTAACCTCAATCGTCGCGTATATTACCATTGTGTTCGCGTTTGACGCGACAGCCGCGTCCGATACGTCGGTAACTGTGCCGTACAATGTTTCGCTCGAGCCTACGACCGAAACCTCGGCTGAAGCTCCCGCATAAATGCTCGACGCGTCGTACTCGTTAAACGGAAGACGTATCTTCATCGTCGAGTCGTCGTAAATCGTGGCAATCGCCGAGCCGGAATTGACCTCGTCACCCTCTTTTACGCTTACCGAGCTTACCTTGCCCGCAAAATCCGCGGTTATGTACTGGTCATCGGCGGAATCCTGCGCCTCGTTGAGCGATATAAGCGCTTTCTCGAGTGAATTTTGCGCGCTCTGCATACTGTTGCTGTTCGACGAGAGCGTGTCGGACTTGTTTCTTACCGCGTCCGCGTAATTCTGCTGCGCCGTAAGCAGGCTGTTTTCAGCCGTAGTAACGCTGTCCTGCGCGTCGTCGTCCTCGAACTGATAGAGCTTATCGTCCTTTGAAACGGTATCGCCCTCGCTGAAATAATCAGCCGTAATCTCGCCGGACGTCATTGTCATAACGCTGTATGAGTCGTTTGGCTCAACGTAGGACGAGCCTGTTATGGTGTTTGAAATGTCCTGACGCGAAACCGCGACATCGGTATAATTTATTTGATCCGCGTTTTTGGTGTCTATAATCGTTTTTATTATAAAACCGCCCGCGACAAGCAATATAACCAAGCCCACAGCGCCCGCTATAATTATCTTCTTTCTGCGTTTTTTCTTCTGTGCCTTTTCGTACTTCGCGTACTCTTCCTCATCGTTTCCCTCATCACCGAAGCCCTCCTGCGCCGGAGCTTCCTCCGCTTCGTCGGTTTGCTCGGTAAACGCGGTTTCTTCGGGTTCCGACAAAACCTCGGGTTCCGTGTTCTCCGAAATCATCTCGTTATCTGATTTTGCCATTGTTTTACCTCCTAATGTCTGAAAAATTAAAGGCTGAACCAACCCGAAGGAGCCGCCCAGCACGCAAACGCAATGTTTTTTAAATATTTAGGGAATATTTAACCGCACCCGTTTTAGTGTTAAAGCTGTTGTTCCGCCCATTTGCGCCGCATACTCCCCGGCACGGCACACTTTAAATGTTCTTGTTAATTCTACCACCTCAAAATATAGTTTGTCAATATTCAAATATGAACGTTTTGTTAATATTGTTTAAATAAAAATCAAATTTTGAATGAAGTAATAT
>JAJPXA010000078.1 GCA_021205715.1 Bacillota bacterium | reverse complement strand
GACAAAGCCGTCATACGGCAAATGCGAGGTAATACTTTACTCGCCCGAGCATACCGTAACGCTCCCCGAGCTTTCGGTTCCGCATATCAGAAAACTGGTTGACTTGTGGACGGAAAGATTTGAGGAGATGAGCAAGGACGAAAAAATCAAGTACGTGTTCATTTTCGAAAACCGCGGCAGTGTCGTGGGCGTTACAATGCCCCACCCTCACGGTCAGATTTACGGCTATTCGGTAATACCCAAGAAGCCGGAGCTGGAGCTTGAAGCATTCAAGGAGCATAGAGAGGAAACCGGCAACTGCCTGTTCTGCGATATGATAGAGGACGAAAAGCAGGCGGAGAAGCGCATTATATTCGAAAACGACGATTTTGTTGTTTTCCTGCCGTTCTACTGCGAGTATCCCTACGGCATATACATAGGCGCGAAGCGTCACGTTCAAAACCTTACGCAGTTCACCGAGGCGGAACGCGACAGCCTTGCCAAAACACTCAAAGAGGCGGCGGGCACGCTTGACAGTCTGTTTGACTATCCGTTCCCGTATATGATGTGTATGTATCAAAATCCGGTAAACACCGATACCGATATTGACAACTGCCATTTCCACATAGCGTTCTATCCGCCGATGAGAAGCGCGGATAAGCAGAAGTTCAACGCTTCGTCGGAAACGGGCGCATGGGCGCACTGCAATCCGACCGCACCGGAGGAAAAAGCCGTTGAATTAAGAGCGGCGCACGAAAAATTTCTTAAAAATATGAAATAAAACAACAACGGAGCGTATCGCGATTGATACGCTCCGTATTTATTAATCGAATTATTCAGCCGAACTTTCCGCCGCTATATCCGGCGGTAATTTTTTAAAGACCTTTACCCACAGCTTCGGCATATCGATATAATATATTCCGTTTTGCGCTGTAAGGGTTTCGTTTTTTCCGTCGTCGGACACGCATACGAGCTTTTTTATGCCGTATTTCGCGACGTCGACACGGATATTTTTAAAATCAAGTCCCATATTCACGACCACCAAATACGATTCATCATCGGTATACCTTAAAAATCCGTAAACCGAGCCGTATTTGTAGACGCTCTTAAACTCGCCCGTCGAAAACGCGTCCGAGGACTTGCGAAGCGTTATCATCTTTTTATAGCGCTTTCTTACAATGCCCTCCGGATCACATTTGGTAATGTCGTCCCACGGGAAGGTTTTTCTGCAAAACGGGTCGCCGTAGCCCTGCATACCTATCTCATCGCCGTAATACACGCACGGAACGCCCGGGAGCATCATTTGCAAGCCGACCGCGAGCGCCGTCCGCTCAAGCGCCTGCTCAAACGCGAAGCCGTCGAGATTGAATTTCGCCTGATATTCCCTGTCAACCTCGTGCCGCGTCGGCGCGTTGCCCATAAGAGTTATAATTCTCTCAACATCGTGCGACGATAAAATATTCAGCAGTGAATAATACGCGGGCGCGGGATAGTTCTCCTTAATGCTCATGAGGCGCCCGTCAAGCTCGACCGCGTCGATTTTCAGCAGTATCGCGTCGATTATAGCGTCGCGCATAACGTAATTCATAACCGAATCAAGCTCGTCGCCCAAGAAATACTTTCTTCTCTCGCCGTATGCCGACTTGTTTGACGCGTCCTCCCAGACTTCACCTATTATGACAGCGTCTTCGTCAACCTCTTTCACGTTTTTTCTAAGCTCGGTCACGAAGAAATCCGGCAGCTCATCGACAACGTCCAAACGCCAGCCGGATGCGCCCGCCTTTATCCAACGCTTTACTATCGCATCCTTGCCGGAGAGTATATAGTCGCGGTACGACTCGCTTCGCTCCTCCACCTGCGGGAGGCTTGTCATCCCCCACCACGATTCGTATATTTTGGGCCAATCCATAAACTTATACCACTCGTAATACGGGGAGTCCTTTGTTTGATACGCGCCGCCGTCGCCGTAATTTCCGTATTTGTTGAAATACTTGCTGTCGCTTCCTGTGTGGTTAAACACGCCGTCCAAAATAATTCTTATACCGTGTTCCTTAGCCTTTTCGCAAAGCTCCTTAAAGGTTTCCTCGTCGCCGAACATCGGGTCGATTTCCTCGTAATTGCCCGTGTCGTACTTATGGTTGGTATACGCCTTGAATATTGGATTTAGGTAAATCACCGTGATGCCCAGCTCCTCAAGATACGGCAGTTTTTTAATTACGCCCTTTAAATTGCCGCCGTAAAAATCGTTGCACTTATACTCGCCGCCGAATTGCTCCGCTTTATAATACGGCATATTGTTCCACTCGTGCTTGATTATATCATCTCTGTCACCCAAAAAGCTGCCGTCCTCGTTCCCGTTGCAAAATCTGTCCGGAAAAATCTGATAAGCAATCGCGTTTTTAAACCAATCCGGAGTCTTATAATAATCGTTATACACCGTTATCTGAAACGAATTATTCGGTCTGTAAAAGCATATCTCGCCTATGCCGCCGAGATTTCGCTGGTTATTGCCGTAATATACCACTCCCTGCTCTGTTTCAAGCTCAAAATAATACCAAATCAATCCCGCTTTTTCGGGCATTTTCACGTCAACCGCGTAAATACTGTGTCCGCTAAGCTCGTACACATACGGCATATCGACTCTTTTTTCTTCCCCGTCATCCTCTTTATACACCAGCCGTATGGCTTTCGGTATTCCGACACCGCCGACGGAAAGCTTTAACGATACCTCCGTTCCGCACGTTACCGCGCCAAACGGATCCCGAAAAAACTTTTCTCTTGAATTGTGTTCAATATCCATATAATCTCCTTATATTTTCCCTCCGATAACTTTCACAAAAAAAGCGGTAAAGCGCCGCCTTTTTGGCGATTATAACACACGGTTTATACGAGGCTTTGCCCCGTATAAACCGCCGTGTCATACCGCATATTTATTTTATAGGCTTTAAGTTCCAGATTTTCTTGTTATAGTCCGATATTGTTCTGTCGCTCGAGAAATATCCGCTTGATGCGGTATTGAGGATTGCCTTTTCAACCCACTTATCTCTGTCCCTATAATCGTTTGAGATTTTTTCGTGTATTCTCATATAGTCCTCGAAATCACGGATTACCATATATGTGTCGGGATAACCGTAATCGCCGAAGAGGAGCGTCTGATAAAGGTCGTGGAAGATATTGTTCTTCTCCGGCTCAAGCGTGCCGTCGACAAACGCTTCAAGCGCGTGTCTTAACGCCTGATTGGATGTGTAAATTCTCTTTACCTCGTCCGTTCCCGGATACTTATTTCTCGCCGCAACCTCGTCGGCGTTGAGTCCGAATATATAAATATTGTCCTCGCCTACCTGCTCAAGCATTTCAACGTTCGCACCGTCAAGCGTGCCGACGGTCAACGCGCCGTTCAACATAAACTTCATATTGCCCGTACCGGACGCTTCCTTGCCTGCGGTTGAAATCTGCTCCGATACGTCCGCCGCGGTAACAAGCTTTTCGGCTATCGAAACGCTGTAGTTCTCAAGGAATACGACCTTGATTTTACCCTCTATTCTCGCGTCGTTGTTAATAACATCCGCAACGGAATTTATAAGCTTGATTATAAGCTTTGCTCTCTTATATCCCGGGGCAGCTTTCGCTCCGAAAATATACGTTTTCGGATAATAATCGTAGTTGGGGTCTGTGAGTATTCTCTGATATTCCGCAATTATGTGCAGAACATTCATCATCTGACGCTTATACTCGTGCAGACGCTTTGCCTGAACGTCGAATATCGAATCGGGATTAACCTCAATTCCGTTATGCTCCTTGATATATTCCGCCAAATTCACTTTATTGTCGCGTTTGATTTTCTCAAATTCGTTCTTAAACGCCTTATCCTTAGCGTATTTCTTCAAAGCTCCGAGTTTTGATGCGTCCTTTATCCACTCGCTGCCTATTTTTGAGGAAATAAGCTCGGTAAGCTCGGGGTTGCAGTTCGCAATCCATCTTCTGAACGTGATACCGTTCGTTATAGCATGGAAACGCTCCGGCTTAAGGTTATAATAGTCCGCGAATATGTCGTCCTTAAGTATCTGCGTGTGCAGTCCCGATACGCCGTTTATCGCGAAACAGCTTGCAAGGCAAAGGTTCGCCATAAATACCTGATTGTCCGATATAATAGCCATATACTTCTGCTTTGCATGGTCGCCCGGATACGCTCTCTCAAGATTTTCCATAAGTCTGCGGTTAATCTCGTCGATAATCATCGTAACGCGCGGAAGGATTTTCTTAACCATATCGTAGGGCCACTTTTCAAGTGCCTCTGACATAACGGTGTGGTTGGTGTACGCGAATATGTTTGTTACTATATGCCACGATTCATCCCAACCCAAGCCTTTTTCGTCCATCAAAATTCTCATCATTTCGGGAATCGCGAGCGTCGGATGAGTATCGTTTATGTGAATTACAACCTTTTCGGGAAGCATAGACCAGTTCGCGCCGTTTCTCTCCTCGAATTCCTTTAAAATCCACTGCAATGTCGCCGATACAAGGAAATACTGCTGTTTTAATCTCAGCTCCTTGCCCTCGGTATGGTTATCCTCGGGATAGAGTATCTTCGATATAACCTCTGCGAGCGCCTTTTCCTCGGTCGCCTTTACGTAATCGCCGCGGTTAAACGCGGACATATCCATAGAATCCGGCGATTTCGCGCTCCAAAGTCTTAACTTGTTTATGATTTTTGAATTGTAGCCCACAAGGGGAACATCGTATGGCATAGCAAGAATGGTATGCTCCGGATGATAATTGCACACGAAATTGCCGTTGTCCCAATATGTGTCAACGTGACCGCCGAAATTAACGCTTACCGTTTCCTCAGGTCTTGCTATTTCCCAAGTATTTCCGTTTTCAAGCCACGTATCGGGGATTTCCGTCTGGTAACCGTCAACTATCTTCTGACGGAACAGACCGTATTCGTATCTCAATGTGCATCCGTATGCCGGTAAATCAAGCGTTGTCAAAGAGTCAATGAAGCACGCCGCCAAACGTCCAAGACCGCCGTTTCCGAGTCCGGCATCGTTTTCAAGCTCGGCAATATCCTCCAAGCTGTAACCGAGGCTTGCAAGAACGTGCTTGTATTCGTCGGTCTGCATAAGGTTTAAAATATTCGTGCTTAAAAGTCTGCCCATCAAAAACTCGAAAGAAAGATAATAGAGCTTCTTTGAACCCTCTTTCTTTACTTCCTTATGGGATTTCGCCCACTGCTCCATAATTTGGTCGCGAACCGTGAGCGCGCAGGCGGTATAAACCATATGCGGCGTGGCGTCCTCGAACACCTTGCCGAAATGTCTGTTTACCTTGCCCATTATTTCTCTTTTTAATTCTTCTTCTTTAGCTGTAAGCTTTATTGATTTAGTGTTTTTTGTTTCTGCCATATCCTTACTTCCTTTATTTCTTATTCCCTTTCTCAAAAGGGTTGTCAACCTTTTTAATCTTTGGTTCCTCCGCCGCTTTTACCGCTGTTTTTGTCGCCGCGTCGGCATCCTTTTTTATCCTTTTTTCAAAGCTTTCCTTTTTCGGCTTCGCCGCTGCCGCCGCATTCGCGGTTTTTGTGTTTGCGGTTTTTGTGTTCGCGGTTTTAGCATCCGCGGCTTTAGTATTCGCAGCTTTAGCTTTCACGGTTTTTGTGCCTGCGGACTTTGACTTGGCGGATTCCGCTTTCGGCGCCGTCTTCGGCTTCTCAACCGCCGGCGCGGGGATTCCGGTCATATCGGAATACATATTTATATACTTACCCGCCGAAACATCCCACGAATAGTCGGTCTTCATTGCGTTTGAAATAATCTTCTTCCACTCCGACTTTCTGTTATAGTAAATATCCATAGCGTACCATATGATATTAAGCATTTCGTCAGCGTTGTAATTCGCGAATGAGAAGCCCGTTCCCTCGCCCGTATACTCGTTATACGGAACAACGGTATCCTTTAATCCGCCCGTTTCGCGGACAACCGGCACCGTGCCGTAATGCATAGATATAAGCTGCGACAAGCCGCACGGCTCAAATCTCGACGGCATAAGGAACACGTCGGACGCCGCGTAAATCTTATGCGACATCTCGTTGGAATAGTATATCTGCGCCGAAAATCTGTCGGAATACTTCCAAGCGTAATGGCGGAAAAGATTTTCATACTTCTCATCGCCCGTGCCCAAAACAACAATTTGAGCGCCGCCGTTGCAAAGCTCCTCAATCTTGTACGCCAAAAGGTCAAATCCCTTTTGGTCGGTAAGACGCGAAACTATTCCTATCATCATCTTATTCGCGTCTACGGGCAGTCCCAAGTCCTGCTGCAAGCGCATTTTATTCTCCTGCTTTTTCTTTGCGACATTGCGCATATTGTACTTCTCGTAGATAAGCTCATCTGCGGACGGATTCCAATCCTCGTATGATATGCCGTTTACAATGCCCACAAGGTCGCCGCTTCTCGCCGACAGGAGCCTATCCAAGCCCTCGCCGTACTCCGGCGTTTTAATCTCGTTGGCATAGCTTTCCGAAACCGTCGAAACCTTGTTCGCATATACAATACCGCCCTTTAAGAGGTTAGCGTCCTTATAATACTCGAGCTTGTCGGACGTGAAATAGTAATCGCTTATGCCCATCGCGTCCTTTATACCCTTGAAATCCCATCTTCCCTGGAATTTAAGGTTATGTATCGTCATAACCGTCTTAATACCTCTGAAAAACGGATTATCCTGGAACGTGTCCAAGAATACCGGAATCGGGCCGGTCTGCCAGTCGTTGCAGTGGATTACGTCCGGTCTGAAACCGAGAGTCGGCAAGAGCGACAAAACAGCCTTTGAGAAAAATATAAATTTTTCGACATCGAGATGAATATAGCTGTAGAGCGTGTCGCCGTTGAAATAAAACTCATTATCGACGAAATAATATTTACATCCCTTATAATCCATTTCAAAAACGCCCGCGTACTGCTTTCTCCACGCCATATCGATATATATATGGTCAATATATCGCATTTGGTCTTTATACTGCTGCGGAATACATCTGTACAGCGGCATAATAACTCTCGCGTCCACGCCTTTTTCGCACAGCGCCGGAGGAAGAGAACCTGCCACATCGCCCAAGCCGCCCGTTTTCGCAAACGGAGTAGCCTCGGAGGTTGCAAATAATTTATTCATAACATCTATCCTGTCCTGTTTATATTTGTAATA
>JAJPXA010000020.1 GCA_021205715.1 Bacillota bacterium | reverse complement strand
ACTTAATATATAGCGTTGTAAATACTATAAATTTTGCAATAAATTAACAAATATTTCAATGTTATCAAATTGAGGTAAACGAATGATAAAATTAAATAAAAAAGGTAAAATTATTTTAATTATTGTAATCGCCGCGGTTACGGCGGCGTGTGGCTACGTGATAGAGCGTTATAACGGCGAAACGTTCACAGAGGAAACCATAACGCGCTCGGAGAGCGCCGACGCGTATTCGTCCGAGGCGCCGTCGGAGATTGACGGAAAAATAAATATCAACGCCGCGACTGCCGAGGAGCTTGAGCTGCTCGACGGCATCGGCGCGAAGCTTGCAGAGCGGATAGTAAACTACCGCGAGGAAAACGGACCGTTTTCCCAAACGGAGGGCATAATGCTCGTGCCCGGCATAGGTGAGAAAATGTATGAGGAGATAAAGGACGCGATATGGGTTCAATGATTCGGGGGAAAAGGGATAAATATTTGTGTTTGAAAGGATTTAGTGGTTAAGCGTTATGAAAATATTGATAGTAGATGATGAAAAGTTATTGGTAAAGGGTTTAAAATTCAATTTGGAGCAGGAGGGGTATCAGGTTGAAACCGCCTTCGACGGAGAGGAAGCTGTGCGCCTTGCGCACGATGACAATATATCGCTGATACTTTTGGATTTAATGCTCCCTAAAGTGGACGGCTTTACCGTGTGCCGAACGATAAGGGGATTTTCAAACGTGCCGATAATAATGCTCACGGCGAAAAACGAGGATATAGACAAAATTTTGGGTCTGGAATACGGCGTGGATGATTACGTCACGAAGCCGTTTAACATACGCGAGGTAACGGCGCGGATAAAGGCGATTTTAAGACGCGCGAACCCGACGCCCAAGGGCGACAGAAGCAAGGTCATAGTTTCGGGGAACATAACGCTCGATTACAATTTCAGACGCGTTCAGATAAACGACCGCTCCATCGAGCTTACAAGCAAGGAATTTGATTTGTTGGAGCTGTTTTTAAGAAATCCCGGGAAGGTATACACGCGCGAAAATCTTTTGGATACGGCTTGGGGCTTCGATTATCCGGGCGACGCGCGGACGGTGGACGTTCACGTAAGACGGCTCAGGGAGAAGATTGAGGAAAATCCGGCGGAGCCGAAGTATATCAAGACAAAATGGGGTGTTGGTTATTACTACAAAAAAGACTAATATTTTCCAAAAAATCCGCCACGCGGTAAAATCCATGCGGCTCACGATTGTCGCTACATATATTGCGGTTATCATCATAACGCTCATTCTTATGACGGTGTACACCCTTGGCGTTTTGGGCGATAACCTGTACGAGAACGAGTATGTGGATATGTTTACCAAAGCCAACATAATATCCGTAAACGTGTCGCAGGATTGGGATTCAAATCCGGATGAAGCTGCGGATAAATTCCGCGCAAGCGTGGAAAACTCGCTTGCCGGAACAAATATACGCGGCATTGTAACGGACACCTCGTACACGATTTTGTATGACACGAACACCGACGCGGAGCTTATCGGCAAGGTTTTTATGCGCGATGTCATAAAATACGCGCTTAACGGCGAGCAGGCGCAGACTATGGACAAAAACGGCGGGGACACTAAAATGATAAGCGTGTCTGTCCCCGTTGAGGTGAACAGCTCCATTGTCGGAAGCGTGTATTTAAATCAAAATATCAAAACGATTGACAATACCGTCGCCGCGACGAGAACAAGCCTTATAGTGTTCAGCGTGCTTATAATATTGCTCGTCGGAATGTTAAGCGTCGGTATGAGCTATATCATAACCTCTCCCGTGGAGCAGTTCACAAAGGCGGCGCGCGAGATTTCCAAGGGCAATTTCTCCATACGTATGAACGTGAAAGGTCATAACGAGCTTACCGAGATGGGCGAAACGTTTAATTATATGTGCGACGAGCTGGAGCTTTTGGAGGAGCGGCGCAGAAAATTCGTGTCGGACGCATCGCACGAGCTGAAAACGCCTATGGCGGGAATTAAGCTTATATGCGACAGCCTGCTCGCGGCGAAAAATGTCGATATGGACACCGTGCGTGATTTTCTTAAAGATATGTCTTACGAGATAGAGCGCCTTACAAGGATAATCGACCGTCTTCTTGTTCTGACTCATCTGAACGCCGGCGACGACGCAATGAAGCAGGAGGAAACCGATATAAGGGGTTTGGTTGAGAACATAATTAAGAATATAACGCCGATTGCCAAGGAAAAGGATATTTTGATATACTCAAAATACGACCCGAATATAACAAAGCCGATGTTTTTGGATTATGACAAAATTTACGAGGCGCTGTTTAACATCGTCGACAATGCCGTAAAATACACGCCCGAAAGCGGACGCGTGCATATAGAGGTCGCGGATGCGGGCGAAACGGTGAAAATTTTTATAGAGGACAACGGACTTGGCATACCGGACGAGGAAAAGGACAGAATTTTCGAGCGTTTTTACCGTGTTGACGACTCGCGCGCAAGAGATACCGGAGGAACGGGTCTGGGACTCGCTATTTCAAAAGAGGCGGTTGTTATGCACGGGGGGACAGTAAAGGTCGAGGACTCATCGTCGGGCGGAAGCATATTCGTTGTGGAGCTTCCGTATAACGGCGCGGTGAATAACAATGAAGGAGATACCGTATGAAAAGAAAAAGATTGGCGGCGCTTACCGCCGCCGCGGTGATAATAATCGCCGCGGTTATCGGAATCATAGCGATTTTTCAAAGCGGTAATACCGCCTCGTATAACGGTTCGCTGTATTTTTTGAACGACTCGAAAACCTCGCTGACGCTTAAGGAGAGAAGCATATCTTACCGCGACGCGTCCGAGATTCCGCGCGAGATTATCGAGGCGCTTATATCGGGACCGACGAGCGGCGAGTGCTACAGAATAGTCGACAAAAAAACGAAGCTTCTGTCGATTTCGGGAGATGAAAACGGCAATTATACCGCCGATTTTTCGGAGGAATTTTTGTCCGACGACGAAACCAAAACGGTTATGGCGATTTACGCGGTGGTGAAAAGCCTCTGCGCGATGAGCACGGTGACGAGCGTGACGGTGACGATAGACGGCAATATGTATCAAACCTCCGAGGGCAATGTCATAGGCGCGCTCACCGCGGAGGATATTAACCTCGAAACGGATTTGTATTCGAGCGAAACCGTAAGCGTGATTGTGTATTTTGCCGATTCCGACACCAACAAGCTCTCGCGCGAGGAGCGAAGCATACGCGTGACCGACCAGCAGCCGATAGAGCAGTATGTCATAGAGGAGCTTATAAAAGGCCCCGAGTACGAGGGGCACACATCCGTGCTGTCGAGGGACACTAATTTAATATCCGTAACCGTGTCGAACGATGTGGGATTTGTGAATTTCGATAAAACCTTTATCGACAAAAACACCTCCACACCCGAGCGCGATGAGATAACCATTTTCGCTATTGTAAACTCGCTGACCGAGCTTGACGGGGTGAGCAGAGTGCAGTTCCTGGTTGACGGAAAGCGTGTCGAAACCTTCGGTACAATCGACATATCCGACCCTATAGGCAGAAACACCGATATTATAGAATAAAAATTACAAACAAAAGCGGGTGGGCAAATGCCACCCGCTTTTAAACCGCGTTTTTTAATCCTTAATTATATCATCGGGCGTTTCGAGCGTGATAAGCCCTATTTTTGAGGCGCGCAGCTCGTCTATGACGAGGTTCGCGGCGCGTTCCGTGTCAATCTCGCCGCCGGATATTACGCACCCGCGTTTTCTGCCTATCATCTCAAGGATTTCATATCCCTCCGCATCCGATATATCCGTAAGCTTATAGCGCTCGGCAAGCTCCGCGGGATAATTTTCTTTAAGGTAATCGCAAAGCGAGTACGCCAAAAGCTCGATATTAATTATCTCATCCTTTATCGCGCCCGTGTACGCGAGCCGCCGCGCCGCATCCTGATCCTCGAATTTCGGCGGAAGAATGCCGGGCGTGTCCAAAAGCTCTATGCCGCCGCGCAGCCGTATCCACTGCTCGCCGCGCGTGACGCCGGGTCTGTCGCCGGTTTTCGTGCTTGCCCTGCCCGCGAGGCGGTTTATAAGGCTGGATTTTCCGACATTCGGAATACCCACCATCATCAGCTTCAGGCTCCTGTTTATGCCGCGCTCCCTGTCACGCTCAAGTCGATCCTTTATAAGCGCGCGCGACATATCCGCGATGCGGTTTATGCCCTTACCGGTCGAGCAGCTTATCGGTATAACGGTAAGCCCCCGTTCGGCATAATATTTTATCCACGCGTCCGTGCGTTTTGGGTCGGCGAGGTCGGATTTGTTCATAACCAAAAGCCTGGGCTTCGAGCGTATAATATCGTCAAAGCTCGGATTGCGCCCCGAGAACGGCACGCGCGCGTCGAGAATTTCAACGACCACGTCTATCATTTTCAAATTCTTTTCGATAAGCCGGCGGGTCTTTGCCATATGCCCGGGATACCATTGAAGTGTGTTTTTCAGTTTAAACTCCTTTTACTAAAACGAGGCTTTATACATACCGCATCTTTCGTCAAACCTGTTAAGCCGTGTTATTTTGTAAATGAAATCGCGTTAAACGGCCAAATTCTTATCTGAGATTTGCCCAATATCGCGTCGTACGGAACCAAACCAAGCTCCGATGAGCGGCTGTCCTTTGAATGCATACGGTTGTCACCCATAACGAAAACCGTGTCCTCCTCAACCGTAAGCGGGAAGGTCATATCCGAATCGATCGGATAGGTGTCGCCGTCGTAATATTCCTCGTCGAGAACCTCGCCGTCGACGTAAACCTTGCCGTCGTCGCCGATGTCGACCGTCTGTCCCGGAAGCGCGATAACGCGCTTAACGTAGTAAACGGAATCGAGAGAATCGGGCATATCGCTCTTCGCGAAGAATTTTTCAAACGCGTTTAACTCGTCCTTGCCCTTTTCCTCGGCAACTTGGTCGAAATATTCCTCGCGCTTTTTATACGTGCTGTCAAGAATGATTATGTCGCCCTGCTTCGGAGTATATCCGAGCTTGGTGACGATAAGCCTGTCGTTGTTCTCGAGAGTGGGATACATACTCGAGCCGTCAACCCTTACAATATCGAATACGAACGCTTTTATAAGAAGCGCAATCGCAATCGCTATCGCAAGCGTGTAAACCCATTCCCAAATCTCCTTGCCCAAATTGAATTCCTTCTTTTTCGCGGCTGCGGCGCTCTTGCCGTCCTCGGCTTTCGTGTCCGCATCATTTGCGCCCGTGTTTTTTACTTATGTTTCCTCGTTGTTGATTTTAAGCTCCTCGTTTTCTTCATTCATAGTCTATTCCTCCATAAATCATAATAACGGAATACATAAAATTTTGTTCTGCGGTAATCCGCATAATAAGTATGCCTCCCGCATAGAATGAGAGAGGCACTTATTAATCGAAAATCAGATTCTTTCCTTAACTTTCGTAGCCTTACCTACTCTGTCGCGGATATAGAATAATTTGGCGCGTCTTACTTTACCCTTTCTCGAAACCTCGATTTTCTCGATGTTAGGCGAGTTTACGGGCCATGTCTTTTCAACGCCGACACCGTATGAAAGTCTTCTTACGGTGAACGTCTGCGAAATGCCGCCGCCCTGAATTTTGATAATTGTACCCTCAAACATCTGAGTTCTTGTACGCTTACCCTCTACGATTTTTTGATATACCTTCACGTTGTTTCCGACAACAAGCTGAGGTAAATCTGTTCTGATTTGATCCTTGGTTAATGACTCAAGAATCTGAGTTGAATTTAAGCTCATTATATTATCCTCCTTCAAGATGTTCGTGCCGCTTAAATGGCAGAGGACCACCCGTAATAACTATGAAATTATACTATACAAGGCACGAAATGTCAAGCATTTTTTCAAAAAATTAAAATATTTTTCATAAATTTTTACGTGCCGCGACGTTCGTTGAGGCTTATACAAAAAATCAAGAATATTCAACGAAAAAAAACGTTTGAATAGTAATGATAACGGTAGAGAGGACAAGAGTATGAAATTCAGAGCGTTTGTGATTACAAAAAACAGCATGATCGTCGGCGCGCTCTGCCTTGCGGCGGTGGCGGCGATATGCGCCGTTTTTGCGCGTCTGCCGCATTACGAGAACGGCGCGCTTAATGAGAGTATGCTAAAGCGCGGCATCGCCGATGATGAGGAATTGAATATAGCGGATAAAATAAAATCGTTTCTCGGCATATCCGACCCCGCGGCGATAGCGGAAAATGAAATGGGCGTGCGCCCGGAAACGTCCGAGGATGCCGAAAACGAAACCGCGCCGGACGCCGAAAACGATGCGGCGGAGGAGATTGACGAGTCCCTCGATAACGAGAGCGCCGGTGAGGAAACGGACGCGGAATTTGCCGAATCCGCGCCGAGCGCCGCATTCCCGTCTAAGGAGGAGATAAGCGCCGGCGGTCATTTGTCGATGAACAACGCGACCGACTACGACGTCGATTTGGAGGCGCTGTGCGCCGCGGAGCTTGGTTTTTCAATCACGGACGACGGGCCGCAGGTGCTTGTGGTGCATACGCACACCACGGAATGCTACGACGGCGATCAAATGTCCGGCGAAACGGAGAGAACCACCGACGAGAGTAAAAACGTTGTCGCCGTCGGCGAGGTGATATGCCAAACGCTCGAGAAATACGGAATAAAAACCTATCACGACCGCACCTATCACGATTACCCGACCTATCAGGGCGCGTATACCCGCGAGCTTACGACCGTCACGTCGATACTGGAGCAATACCCGTCGATTAAGGTTGTGCTGGACGTTCACCGCGACGCGTTCATTTACGAGGACGGCTCAAAGCTCAAGGTTGACCGCGAAAACGCGGAGTGTCCGACTGCAAAGGTTATGATAGTCGCGGGCACCGACAGTATGGGACTGTATCACCCGAACTGGCGCGAAAATTTAAAGCTTGCCGCGAAGCTGCAAAACGCGGCGGAGATAATGTACCCGGGTCTGACGCGCTCGATTGATTTGCGGCAGGAGCGGTTCAATATGCATATGACGACCGGCAGTTTGCTTTTGGAGGTGGGTTCAAACGGCAACACGCTCGAGGAAGCGTTAAACGCCGGCGAAAATATTGCCGAGGCTTTGGCGGCGTGTAGGTTTGTCAATGATGTGTTACACATTTTTTTAGAAAACCTCGCCATCA
>JAJPXA010000194.1 GCA_021205715.1 Bacillota bacterium | reverse complement strand
TTATTATTGTATACCATTTTGTATCACTTGTCCACTTTTTTAGGGGGTGTCCAAAGGTAACGCAGATTGAATTTGATAAAACGGAGTTTGCCTACAGCGGCGGCACGCTTACGATTACCGTTTCCGGCACGTATGTGCAGGGTAACGTTGAGATTATGCTCGAAGATACATCCTCGAACCAATTTTACGCGGTTGAGGACGAGGACGCGGAGGAAGATACCGATGATGCCGTGTTCACGGCGGAGCTTCCGACAAATCCGAGCTATAATCACGAGCTGACATACACGGTTTACTATATCGTGGGCAATGAGGCAGCCGAGTGTGACACTAAAATCACCGTCGCGGCGAACACCTCGGTCGCAAGAATTACGGCGTTTACATATGACGGGCAGGTCGGCGATACGAAAATTACGGAAACCGACGATGACAGAATTATAAGCATAACAATGCCGTATGACCACGTATATGCGGCGACCTACACGCCGAAAACCATTGAATATATCGGCTCGTCCATAAGTCCGAATGTGCTTTTGCCGGTTACGGTTACGCAGTATTCAAATTATGCCGGCGCGACTTACACCGTTACGGCGTATGATAAGGTAACCACGCAGGACTATTTGGTAAGGATATACCGCGATTCCACCCCCGTGGTGAAGTCGATAAGCTTCCAGAACCCGCAGACATACGAGGGCGGCGAGGTTACCGTTACTTTGCGCGGCACGGCGCTCGGCAATGTTAAAAACGCCGAGAATGAGAACAACCGCAATGTTTATATTTATTCTTCGGACGGCACGATAGCGGAAACCTTGGCGGATTACACGACGCAGAGCGACACGACGGTGTATTCCGCGACAATAACCGTTCCCGAAAACGAGAGCGACAGCGAAGCGGCGGAATATACACTGATGGTGAAAATCGGCGACACCGTTCAGAGCGTTACGGCAACGTTGAAGGTTCCGAGAAGGTCGAAAAGCAATACCGGAATTTCAGAGTTTACGGTTGAAAATCAGGTGGGCGAAACCGAGTTTGCACACGACGACGGCAATGTAATCAATATTACAATGCCGTATGATGCGGATATAACGGATGTATATCCGAGCGTTACGCTTTCGGATATTTACTCGACATATTCGCCGCTCGGCTCGCAGAATTTCGATAAGGGCGATGTTGTTTACACCGTAACCGCCGAGGACGGCGAAACGACAGAGGAGTACACCGTTCATCTTGAGAAGCAGGAAACGCCCGCGGTTACAAGCATTGATTTCACCTCGGAGGTGTCGAGCGGAGCGGGACGGATAAAGGTTACGCTTAACGGCGCCAATCTCGAAAACGCGGCTAATTCCGTAAGCTCAAGCGAGGGTATTGTCGTTTCGGGCGTTATAACCACGGGCGGCACGGAGGCGGAATATCCGGTTACATCCGGTACCGCGTCGTGCGACAGCGACGGAAATTGGACGGCGTATATAGTGGTTCCGCAAAACGATGATACCATAAACGCGAAGGAATACACTTTGTCCGTTACGGTGAACGGAATAACTCAGACGCTTAGCGGGAACACGGTGCTTACGGTTTTGAGAAAGCTGGAAAATTCAAAGGAGCTTACGAGCTTCACCCTGCTTTCCGATCAGGTCGACTGCAAGATATACAGCGATAACACGGTTTATGTTAAGGTTCCGTACAACACGGATTTATCCGAGCTTACACCGACGCTGTATCACACGGGTGTGTCATATGTTCCGACGGGAGCGCAGGATTTTAACGATTGTCCAATAACGTATACGATATACGCCGAGGACGGAACATACAGCAATTACGATGTGTATGTCGAAAGGAACGGCAGCGCGCAGATAAGCGCCGTGAGCATAGACTCGCAGCCCGAAACATTTAAGGATACGGAGGTTTCGTTCGATGTCACGGGCAGCTTTATATCGAGCGACGAAATTGCGGCGTATGTTGTTTTGCGCGGCAGCTCGGGAACTATTGTGTATGCCGATATAACAAGGGATACGGAGGTTTACGGCGGTCATTTGACCTTGACGCTTAATCTCCCCGAAAATACCGACACAACAGCGGCGAAAATATATGATTTGTACATTAACGTAAACGGAACGCTTCAGAGCTTCGGTCTTGACGGAGCGATAACGGTTCCGAGAAGGTCGTCGAGAACGATTACGAGCTTTGAAATCGAGGGTCAGGAAGACTCGGCTATTACTGAAATTGACGATACGACCGGTGAAATAACCGTTACTATGCCGTATGACGTGGGAACGGTTGAAACGGAGCCAAGCTACACGTATGACGGCGACTCGGTGACGGTGGAGGGAACGCTTGATTTCTACAACAGCGCGACATATACCGTTTCCGCGGCGGACGACACATCGAGGGTGTATACCGTAACGTTAAAGCGCGGCGGAACGCCGACTATAGCGAGCGTAAGCGTTTCGGACAATCCCGAAACATATGCCGGCGGCGAGATAGAAGTGGAAATAAGCGGTATATTCTATGACACGGTTAAGGTTGAGGCTGTGGATTCCGACGGAAACACGGCGGCTCAGGGCACCGTGGAAGTAACGGACGGAACCGCGACAGCGTCGCTGACGCTTCCCCAAAACGAGAATACCGTAAGCCGTGAGGAATACACGCTTCGATTTACGGTAGACGGCTATGAGGACGTGGAGTATGAGCTGGAGCAGGAAATATCCGTTCCGAGAAGAACGACGAGAACGATTACAAGCTTTGCGGTTGACGGTCAGCTAAGCTCGGAAATTGAGGAAACGGGCGATACGACCGGCGAGATAACCGTAATTATGCCGTATGACGTAAAAGCGGTGACTACATCGCCGACTTACACCTATGACGGCGACGCGGTTGAGGTAAGCGGAGCGCTTGATTTCTACAATAACGCGACATACACCGTTTCGGCGGCGGACGATACCTCGAGAGTGTATACTATAATACTCACGCGTTACGGCGAGCCGACGATAGAGAGCGTAAGCGTTTCGGACAGCCCCGAAACATATGCCGGCGGCAATATAAAAGTGGATATAAGCGGAATATTCTATGATTCCGCAATGGTTACCGCGACCGGCTCCGACGGCAGTACGGTGTCGGGCGAAATGACAATATCCGACGGAACAGCGACAGTATCGCTGACGCTTCCCGAAAACGAAAGCACCGAAAGCGCTGTGGAATACACGCTGAGCTTCAACGTGGATGGCGCAGAGGATGTGGAATACGACTTTACGGACGAAATATCCGTGCCGCGCAGAACGACGCGCGAGATAACAGCGTTTTCGATATCCGCGCAGGAGGGCGATACCGTAATAGACGGCACGGATATAACGATAACCGTTCCGTATAACACGGATATGACGAGCGTGGAGCCGGAAATTGAGTTTGATGCGGACAGCATTACGCCGACAGGCGCGCAGGATTTCAGCGATGATAATAACCCCGTGACCTATACGCTTTCATCAGCGGATGACGAGGATGTCACGTATACCGTTTATGTAGTTAAAAACGGTGTGGCGCCGCAGATAACGAGCTTCACGGTTGACAAGCAAAAGGAAGAAACCGTGTACGGCGACGACAGCATATATATACTTATAAGCTCCGGAAGTCTTAAAGCGATTACGCCCGAGGTGGTATGCACCGACGGCGCGGATTATACCCCCAAGGGCGCGCAGGATTTCTCGAAATCCAAGAGCGAACCGGTTGTGTATACCGTTACAAACCAATACGGAGTATCTAAGGAATACAGCGTGACGATAGAAAAGAAGAGCAGTAATAACAGCTCGGCGCCGACTACATCGAGCAGTACCCTGATAAGCTTTGATGCGGACAGCATAGACGCTGTCGTGGGCGATGAGTTCGCGCTTACGCCTACGATTACGGGAACGACTGCCGACCCGACGTATACGACGAGCGATTCGGACGTAGCCGTTGTCGATTCGGACGGCAATGTAACGGTTGTCGGCGAGGGTACAGCTCTAATAACGGCATCTGTTTCCGGCGTAACTGCATCTGTCACGATAAACGCCGCGGCGGCGGATGACGAAAAATCAACGGATAACACCGGCGATGAGAACGAGTCATATATAATACCGAATTATGTCGGCGCGTATATATCGGGTTACGAGGACGGAACGTTCAGACCGAACGCGTACGTGACAAGAGCCGAAATCGCGGCGATAGCGGCGCGGATTTGCGTTGACGGTGATTCGGATTATGAGGCGGACTATGACGATATTCCGAGCGGCGCGTGGTACGCGGGCTATGTCGGCTATTTGACCGCAAACGGCATTATGAACGGTTACGAGGACGGAACGTTCAGACCGAACGGCGATATATCGAGAGGCGAGCTGTGCGCGGTTGTCACAAGAATGATTAACTGCGAGCTTTCCGATTCCGAACCCGCGTTTGACGATATTAAGGACTCGTGGGCGGCGGAATATATAATGACCTTGTATGACAAGGGATATATAACCGGCTATGAGGACGGAACGTTCAGACCGAACGGCTCGGTTACAAGAGCGGAAACCGTTACGATAATGAATCATCTCGTCGCGGACGGCACGCTTGTAACGAATAACGTTCCCACTGATGTGGACGACTCATTCTGGGCATATGACGCTATAATCAAAGCGATGAATACCAAAGTTGTATCCGAAGATACGGAGGAGTAATCGCTTTGCAATGACATTGATGAATAATGTTTGATTCAAAAAACGGTGCAGTTTTATACTGCACCGTTTTTGCTTGAAATTTATGGACAGGGGTTGAATTTTATGATATACTGTATCTGTATCGGAGTAAACTGCGGGGGCGGCTTGCCGAAATCGAAAAAATCTCTTGTCGTTTTTGCCGATTGGGGTTTGTTTGATTATCGATTGTATATACGCAGAAGAAGTGGAAAGGAGAAATTTATGAAAAAATTTTTTGTTGCGGCGGCACTTTTGCCGGTATTGATTTTGGCAGCATCTCAATTGACGGCAGGTGCGTCGAACGGGGATGTTGTCGGAAATATTTATTCAACGGATATAGAAACCGTGGTAAACGGCAGAGTTGCCGAGGGATATAATATCATTGTCGCCGGACAAAGCAAGACTCTTGACGCGCATTGTTATAATCTTACACTTACGGAAAATGTTCTTTGCGCGTCAATATTCCAGTGTGACGTTCATATCCTCCTCATCCCATTTGCACGTTGCCTTTGCTTTGCACCACAGGCACATACGCGACATATCGTCGGCGAACTTTAAAACACCGGCAAGCTCCGTGCC
Source organism: Bacillota bacterium (assembly GCA_021205715.1). Lineage (GTDB taxonomy): Bacteria > Bacillota > Clostridia > UBA1381 > UBA1381 > 12844. Next base: position 1,929 of record JAJPXA010000194.1, on the reverse strand, counting down.
GGCTTCACCATCCCTGTGCGCCATAACCGCGTCGGCGATTTCCTTAACCTCGCCGACGCTGTACCCGCATTCGGGAAGCACTCTTTCGGCAATCGCCGCCGCCGCCTCGTTATGCGGCGTGCCGTTTTCGTACTGCATACACCGTCCGGCGTCGTGTACGAGCGCCGCCGCGTAAATAACGTCCTTTTTTATGCCGCTGTTCGTTTCGAGCGCGCGTATGTACGCGATTCGCGCGACGTCCAGCGCGTGCGTCATATCGTGCAGGCAGTAAATTCTGTCTTTTTCATACTCGCCGGTTCTGTCTATACAGCGGCGGTAATACTCGTTGTTTAAAATATTGTCACACCTTTTCATTTTCCACCGCCTTTGTCAAATCTCCCAAATACGACAGCGACCCAAACGCTATCGTGACGCGCTCCTTGTCCGCCGCGCATTTCTTTACCGCTGTTTTTATGTCGGTTGCCTCAACGTTTTTGTTGTATACCCTTACCGCGTCCGCAAGCGATTTCGCGTTGAGCGCGCGCGCATTATCGGGCGTTACCGTGTATATCATATCCGCCAACGGCGCGGTGAGCGCCGCTATTTTGTTGTATTCCTTATCCTTTAATACGCCCATTATAAAATTCAGACGTTTTCCGCCGAAATTTTCCCTTATCGTATCGGCAAGCGCCGCGGCGGCGGCGGGGTTGTGCGCTCCGTCGGCTATAATCAAGGGATTTTCACATATCGTTTCAAAGCGCCCGCGCCATTTGGTATTCGCGAGCCCGCACCGTATATGCTCCTCCGATATTCCCAGCTCCGTGCATACCTCGATTGCGGCGGCGGCGTTGTACGGCTGAAACGCGCCGTTAAGGGAAATTTTAACGTCGCGCATATCGTCATAATCGAATACATTTTGCCTGATGTTCGACAGCTTGTCCGCGACAGTCAGCCGCGCGTGCTTTTCTATGCAGACATCCTCGATAACGTCCGCCGCCGCCTTAATCTGAACCGCAGACACAACACTCCCGTTTTCTTTAATTATGCCCGCCTTTTCATAGGCGATTTTTTCAATCGTATCGCCCAAAAACGCGGTATGGTCCATACCGATTGAGGTTATAACGCTCATTTTGCTTTTTGAAATGATATTCACCGCGTCGTATCGGCCGCCCATACCGGTTTCCAAGATGGCGTAATCGCATTTTTTGTCGGTGCAGTATAAAAACGCCGCCGCCGTTTCGACCTCAAACACCGTCGGATGAGGACAGATATTGTCCGCCGCGCGCCTTACGCGCGAAATAACCGCGGCAAGCTCGTCCTCGGTTATGTTTTCGCCGTTATATTGAAAGTGTTCTCTGTATTCGAACACCGCCGGCGAAACATAGCGGCACACGCTGTAACCCGCATCGCGCAGAATCGCATCGATAAACGCGCCGCACGAGCCTTTGCCGTTTGTTCCGGCGATATGGATGATGTTAAGCGTGTTCTCGACATTGCCAAGCTCGGCTGTGAGGCGGCGCATATTGTCAAGCCCCAAAACGCTTCCGTATTTTTCGATGCCGCGAATGTATTCCGTTGCCTCGGCGTAGTCCATTAAAATCCCTCCGATTTTAAAAATATGCAAAAAAACAGCAGTATAAAAACCGCTGTTTTAATAATATATAATATAAATTATCTCAGCGGGATGCGAAGAACACACCGCAAGCAAAGCTTTTCGTCCCGCAGACAACTCCCCGTTCCGCGGACACTTAACGCGTATTCCTCTACTCTGTATCTTGTTATTACCGGAACATTATACCACATATATCACGCAATTGCAATAGCGTAAATTCGGGTATTCATAAAATATTCATATATATTATACACTTTATTAATTGCCTTTTGCGATAAAAGGGTTATAATAACTATTGAAAGGTCAAAGAAAGTCAAAGTTAAATTTAAGGAGGCGGT
>JAJPXA010000130.1 GCA_021205715.1 Bacillota bacterium | reverse complement strand
GTATGCGTTTGGCGGGTATAGAGGGCTGTGTCGCGCACGACGCGAAAACCATAAAGGACGCCGTGAACAAAGCGGTGTCCGACTCCGATGTGGGAATTTTGCTCCTCACAGAAAAGGCGGGAGCTATGGTGAAAAAATATATTGATAATTTAAAGATGACAATTCACACGCCGCTTATTGTCGAGATACCCGACAGGCACGGCAGCCGTGATATTGCCGAAAGCATAAATAAAATGGTACAGGAATCGATTGGCTTGAAACTTTAACACATTCTAAGCAATAAGGTTAATAATAAGGAGGAGAGAGCCGTGGATAATTTTGCTGAAAAACTCAATAATTTTTCCTCGTTGGTAATAGAGGACGCCAACGAAAAAAAGGATGAAAAAATGGCTCAGCTTGACAGAAAATATAAGTATTTGATGGACGCTAAGGAAAACGAGTATTTGCAGGAAGCGTACGAAAAAATTCAAAACAGCGTAAACGAGTCGCGCAAGGAAGCAAACGAGCACTTGCTTCATGTGGAAATGGAATCGAAGAGGAATATCCTCTTAAAGCGCGAGGCGATAATAGACGATGTCGCGGACGCGGTCGTTCAAAGACTCAGGGAATTTAAGAAAAAAGCCGAGTATAAGGAGTGGCTTTTGAATAAGATAAAAACCGCGTATTTCGAGCTTGGCGACGGCGCGAAAACCGTATATATCGCCGGTGAGGATATGATGTACAAGGACAATATAACCGAGATACCCGACACCTCCAACGTCAGAGTCGAGGGCGCGGCAGAACGCGATTTTCTGGGCGGCGTAAAGGTTGTAAACACCGACAAAAGGGTGTCCGTCGACTATTCCTTTAAGGATATGATTTCCGAGGAAAAGAAAGTATTTCTGCAAAACAGCGGCTTGGCTTTAAGCTGACCGCGCAATCCGGAAATACGCGAAGAAAGGATTGAACAAAGATGGCTAAGGCATTAGGTCGGATATTTGAAATAAACGGCCCCGTCGTAAAGGTAAAGGGTTCCAATGCGTTTGAAATGCAGGAAATGGTGTATGTCGGCGATGAAAGACTTGTGGGAGAGGTCATCGGCGTGACATCGGAGGAAACCGTTGTTCAGGTGTACGAGGAAACGACGGGACTCAAGGCGGGCGAAAAGGTAGAGGGAAGCGGCGCGCCGCTCTCAATAACGCTTGCGCCGGGTATTTTATCAAATATCTTTGACGGCATAGAAAGACCCCTAAAGGATATATGCGCGCTCACAGGCGCGTTTATAACCAGAGGAGTCGACGTAAAATCCCTTGACGAAAAGAAAATATGGAATGTGACAGTCACTGCGAAAGCGGGTGATTACGTCGAGGGCGGCTCGATAATCGCGTCAACACCCGAAACGAGCCTTATAGAACATAAAATAATGGTACCACCGAACGTAAAGGGCACGATAGAATGGACGGCGCCCGACGGCGGCTACACCATATGCGATGTAATCGCGAAGGTGAAAACCGAGGACGGCACGGCGGATATTACGATGAAGCAAAAATGGCCCATTAAGCGGTCAAGACCGTATACCGAGCGTCAGCCGATTTCACGCCCGCTCGTAACGGGTCAGCGCGTGATAGACTCGATGTTCCCGCTCGCAAAGGGCGGCGCGGCGGCAATCCCCGGCGGCTTCGGCACGGGTAAGACTATGACACAGCATCAGCTCGCGAAATGGTGCGACGCGGATATTATAGTATATATCGGCTGCGGCGAGCGCGGCAACGAAATGACGCAGGTGCTGACGGAGTTTTCGGAGCTTATCGACCCGAAATCGCAAAGACCGCTTCTTGACAGAACCGTGCTTATCGCGAACACGTCGAATATGCCGGTCGCGGCGCGTGAGGCGTCAATTTACACCGGCGTTACACTCGCGGAATACTACCGCGATATGGGCTATCACGTAGCGCTTATGGCGGATTCGTCGTCGCGTTGGGCGGAGGCGCTGAGAGAAATCTCCGGACGTCTTGAGGAAATGCCCGCCGAGGAGGGATTTCCCGCGTATCTCGCGTCGCGTCTTTCACAGTTTTACGAGCGCGCGGGATATGTGACGAATACGAACGGCACCGAAGGCTCGGTTACGATAATCGGCGCGGTTTCACCGCAGGGCGGTGACTTTTCGGAGCCTGTCACGCAGAACACAAAGCGCTTTATACGCTGCTTCTGGGCGCTCGACAAAAGCCTCGCTTACGCGCGTCATTACCCCGCGATACAGTGGCTTACGAGCTACAGCGAGTATATTGACGATTTAACGCCGTGGTACGCGGCGAACGTTTCGCCCGACTTTATGGAAAAGCGCGCGAAAATTATGGCGATACTCCAGGAGGAGAGCAGCCTTATGGAGATAGTAAAGCTTATCGGCGCGGATGTTCTTCCCGACAGCCAAAAAGCGACGCTTGAGGTCGCGAGAGCTATAAGAGTCGGATTTTTGCAGCAAAACGCGTTCCATAAGGACGACACCTATGTTCCGCTTGAAAAGCAGAATAAAATGATGGATGTAATATTGCTGTTCGACAAGCGTTTGCGGGAAATAGTAAAGCGCGGCATAGTTCTTTCGCGCGTCGCGAAAACCAATATCATCGAGGACATATTAAGAATAAAATACACAATAGGCAATACCGACATCGACGCGCCGTTTACGGAGCTTACGCGAAAGATAAACGACGTGTTTGACAGGATAATTGCCGAACAAATAAAATAAGAGGGGATACGGAATATGGCAATAGAATATATAGGTCTGAAAGACATTCAAGGCCCTCTTGCGGTAATAGAGGGCGTAAAGGACGCGTTCTATGATGAAATGGTAACCGTAACTCTGGACGACGGCTCAAAGCGTATGGGCAAAATTGTCCGAATTTCCGGCGATAAGGCTGTCATACAGCTTTTCGAGGGAACCGAAAGTCTGTCGCTTGAAAACACAAGAACAAGGCTTATGGGCGAGCCGATGCGCCTTTCGCTTTCGGCTGAGATGCTCGGCAGAACCTTCGACGGCGCGGGACGCCCCATAGACGGCTTGGGCGATTATTTTGCCGACGAGGTAAGGGATGTAAACGGCTCGCCGATAAATCCGGTTTCGAGAGTTTACCCGAACAACTTCATTCAGACGGGTATTTCGTCCATCGACTGCCTTGCCACGCTTATACGCGGACAAAAGCTTCCGATTTTTTCGGGCGACGGTATGCCGCACGACCGCCTCGCGGTGCAGATAGCGCGTCAGGCAAAGGTAACGGACGAGGACGACGCGGACGGAGAAAAATTCGCGATAGTTTTCGCCGCGATGGGCGTCAAGCACGACGTCGCGAATTTCTTCAAGCGCTCGTTTGAGGAAAGCGGCGTTTTAAGCAAGGTTGTAATGTTTTTAAATCTTTCAAACGACCCCGTCGCGGAGCGAATAATAACTCCGCGCTGCGCGCTTACGACCGCCGAGTATTTGGCGTTTAAGCACGATATGCACGTCTTGGTAATTCTCACGGATATGACATCCTATGCCGAGGCTCTTAGAGAAATCTCGTCCTCAAACGGCGAGATTCCGTCAAGAAAAGGCTTCCCCGGTTATCTTTACTCCGACCTCGCGTCGCTTTACGAAAGAGCCGGAATTATCGACAGCGCCAAAGGCTCCGTAACTCAGGTGCCCATTTTGACGATGCCGAGCGACGATATAACGCACCCCGTGCCCGACCTTACGGGTTATATCACCGAGGGTCAGATTGTTTTGGGCAGGGATTTAAGCCTTACCGGCGTATATCCGCCGGTGTCGGTACTGCCGTCGCTGTCGCGTCTTATGAAGGACGGCATAGGCAAGGGATATACAAGGGAGGATCATCCCGACCTTGCAAATCAGCTTTTTGCCGCGTATTCAAAGGTTGAGGACGCGAAGAGCCTCGCGTCGGTAATAGGCGAGGACGAATTGTCCGCGATAGACAAGAAGTATATAGCGTTCGGCAAGGCGTTTGAGGAAAGATTTTTAAATCAGGGCGCGTATGAGAATCGAAGCATAGAGGACACACTCAATTTAGGCTGGGAGCTTTTGGGTATGCTTCCCAAGAGCGAGCTTGACCGCGTGGGCGACGATATACTCGACAAATACTACCGTCCCGCCGCCGACGGTGCCGTCAATGACACCGCCGATACGGAGGATAGCGAATAATATCGATTTAAGGAAAGGATGACGCGTATGCAGATGAATACGGCGCCCACAAAGGGCAATCTTATGACCGCAAAAAATACCCTGCGATTGTCAAAGCAGGGCTATGAAATGCTCGACAAAAAGAGAAATATCCTTATCCGCGAAATGATGCAGCTTATCGAGGAGGCAAAGGAGATCGAGGCGAATATTGAGGTCACTTTCGCCAAGGCGTATAAGGCGCTTGAATCGGCAAGCGTTATAATGGGTATGCAGCATATCGAAGAAATAGCCGCCGCCACGCCTATCGAGGACGGTGTCAATATAGACTTGAGAAGCGTAATGGGGGTTGAAATTCCCGTTGTAAGAATAGGCGAAAGCTCAAAAAAACCGGTCTACAGCTTTTTTGAAACCGCCTCCGCGCTTGACGAAGCCATGCTTAATTTTAACAACGTGAAGCAAATGACGGTGCGTCTTACGGAAATAGAAAACGCGGTTTACCGCCTTGCGATGAATATTAAAAAGACTCAAAAGCGCGCGAACGCTCTTGAGAATATCACAATCCCCCTTTACGAGGGCTTGACCAAGGAAATATCAAACGCGCTTGAGGAAAAGGAGCGCGAGGAGCATACAAGATTGAAAATGATAAAAAAGACAAAGCTTTAAATAAAATGCCGTCCGCGAAAATGCGGACGGCATTTTATATTGCTTATGCCTTAATCTTTTTTAATTTGGCGAAATTCGCCATAAGCTGTTTCATTCCGACAAGCTCGAAATTTATTTGAAGTATCGCGTCGTCGCCAAATTCCTGAACGCTTATTATCTGACCCACGCCGAATTTTTTATGCTCGACATATTCGCCCGCGGTGTATCTCTCGCCGCTCGGCGAGCTGATTTTTACCGCTGTATCGTTTTTGCGGGATTTAGGCGTAAACGAGCCGAAGCCTCCGGCAAATTCCAAAGCCGCCGACGGCAGATCCTGCTCCTCGCTAATATATTCCTTCGGCAATTCCTTTAAAAATCTCGATTCCATCGACTGCTCGGTTCTTCCGAATATAGTGCGGCTCACGGTTTTTGTGATGTACAGCTTTTTCATCGCCCGCGTGATTGCCACATAGCACAATCGCCGTTCCTCCTCAAGCGCTTTTTCGTCGCCTATCGAGCGCGTGCCGGGGAACAATCCCTCCTCGAGTCCCACGAGGAACACCACCGGAAATTCCAATCCCTTCGCGCTGTGAATTGTCATAAGCGAAACGGTGTCCTCCAGCTCATCATACGAGTCAATATCCGAAACCAGCGATATTCCCGCGAGAAATTCCGAAAGCGTTCCGTCATAGTTCTCGTTATTCTCAAATTCGCCCGCGACCGTCATAAACTCGTCGATATTATCGAGGCGCGTCTGATTTTCAACGCTTTTTTCCTCCTCCAAAGCGGCTCTGTAGCCGCTATCGTCGACGATTTTGCGTACCAAATCCGTTATCGGCAGCGTGTCTTTTATATCGATAAAGGATTTTATAAGAGCGGCGAACACTTTAAGCCTCGGAGCCGCCGATGAAAGCTCGGCATATCTGTCCGCCGCGCTTATAACGTCGAAAACGGACGAGCCGCTTTGGGCGGCAATCGCCTGAGCCTTTTCAACGGTAACCTTGCCTATTTTGCGCTTCGGCTCGTTTATTACGCGCTTTAAGCTCAAATCGTCGGACGGGTTATGTACAATTCTCAAATACGCGATTACGTCCTTGATTTCCTTGCGGTCATAGAACCTCAATCCCGCGAGCACGCGGTAAGGGATGCCGGAGCGCATCATCATTTCCTCGATAACACGCGATTGCGCGTTGGTTCTGTAAAGCACGGCGCAGTCGCCGAACGCGCCGTTGTCGGCGTAATATTTTTTCACCTCGCCCGCGACGAACCTGCCCTCGTCATACTCGTTGGACGAGGTGTGAACGATAATTTTATCTCCGTCGCCGTTGTCCGTCCAAAGGGTCTTTCCTATACGCTCGGAATTGTTGTGAATCACCGCGTTCGCGGAATTTAGAATATTCTGCGTGGAACGGTAATTTTGCTCTAACTTTATAACGCGCGCGTCGGTGTAATCCTTTTGAAAATTCAAAATATTGTCAATATTTGCGCCGCGAAAGCCGTAAATGCTCTGATCCTCGTCGCCGACAACGCATATATTGCCGTAGCCGCCCGACAGCAGGTTTATAAGCATATATTGCGAGTTGTTGGTGTCCTGATACTCGTCGACAAGCACATATTCGAACATACTCTGATACTTCAAAAGCACGTCCTTGTTTTTGCTTAAAATTTTTACTGTAAGCAGAATTATATCGTCAAAATCCAAAGCGTTGCTGCTTTTGAGCTTGCTTTGATACAGTCGGTAAAGCTTTGCCACCATACCCATACGGTAATCGTTTCGATATTCGCGCTCGAAAATCTCGACGTCCATCATATCGTTTTTCGCGCCGCTGATAACGGACGACACGTATCTGGGCGAATAATTCTTCTCGTCCAAATCAAGCTCGGCAATACACTCCTTAATAAGAGTTTTCGTGTCGGCGCTGTCGTATATCACGAAATCGCGCGAGTATCCTATAAGATCGATGCAGTTTCTCAATATTCGCGCGCACATCGAATGAAACGTCCCTATCCACATACCGCCGCATTTGTCGCCGATAAGCTTTATAACTCTTTCCTTCATTTCATTTGCCGCCTTGTTGGTAAATGTTATAGCCAAAATTTGCAACGGCTTAGCGTAGCCCTTTTCCAAAATATACGCGATTCTGCTTACAAGAACTCTCGTTTTGCCGCTTCCCGCGCCCGCGAGAACCAACAGCGGTCCCTCCGTTGCCGTCACCGCCTCCTTTTGGCGGTCGTTTAAGCCTTCCAAAAGCGTTTCGATTTTATCTTCCATTTTTTACCTCGCAATTATTTCCCGTTTTCCGAAACACATCGTAAAAATCATATTTTAAATGCTTCGCACCATTAAGTATACCATACAATTTTAGATAATGCTATGATTTTTTTAGATAATATTCATTTTGTTTTCAGTATACAAGAAC
>JAJPXA010000235.1 GCA_021205715.1 Bacillota bacterium | reverse complement strand
CTTTTGCGGGGACTTAAAAATTCAATCATTTCCCGTTGTATTTATTCATAGCCGCCTCAACGCCGTTTTTTATGATTTTCTCAACCGCCGCGTCCGCGTTTATTATCGCCTTTTCCATTATCTCGATTTCCTCTTTCGGAAACCGTCCCAAAACATAGTCCGCCAAATCGCCGCGCTTGTTGGCGCCAACGCCCATTTTAACGCGCAAAAACGCGTCGCTTCCGAGATGCGCGATTATCGACTTCAGGCCGTTATGACCGCCCGCGCTGCCCTTTGCTCTTACGCGTATTCTGCCGGTTTCGAGAGATATATCATCGTTTATCACAATGATGTTTTCGGGCGGTATCTTATAAAACGCCGCAAACTCGCCGACGCACTCGCCGCTTAAATTCATATATGTCTGCGGCTTTATAAGATAAACCTTTTCACCCGCGATTCTGCCCTCTCCGTACAAGCCCTTGAACTTCAGCTTTTTTATATTTATCCCCGCCTGCTCGGCAATATAATCTATTGTGTGAAAGCCGATATTATGACGGGTCATTTCGTATTGCTTTCCCGGATTTCCGAGTCCCGCTATTAAATACATCGGTGCTTCCTCCTCTTTATTTCGTTTTAAAAATCCAAACATTTCAGTGTCCCCTCTTCGCGCGCCAACGCAAACAGAGGGCAGATTTCATCTGCCCCGTATTTGTTGCCGCTGTTTTATTTGCGTTTATCCGTCCAGCCGTCCTTGTTCACCTGTCTTGCTCTCGCGATTGAAAGACTGCTCTCGGGAATGTCCTCGGTAATTGTGGAGCCCGCCGCGATATACGCGCCGTTTCCGACATTTATCGGGGACACGAAATTGGTGTTGCATCCGACAAAGCAGTTGTCGCCGATAACGGTTCTGTATTTGTTTTTGCCGTCGTAATTGCACGTTACCGTACCGCAGCCGAAATTCACGTTTTTGCCTATATCGCTGTCGCCGAGGTATGTAAGGTGCGATATTTTCGTGCCGTCGTCTATTACAGTGTTCTTAAGCTCCACAAAATCGCCGACCTTAACATCCTTGCCAACCTTGCAATTCGGTCTTACGTACGCGAACGGCCCCACGTTTGTTCCGCTGTCTATCTCGGAATCAAGTATAACCGAATTAAGCACGTTCACCCCGTCGCGGATTACCGCGCCGTCGAGTATGCTTCCCTGACCTATGACGCAGTTCGCGCCGATTTTCGTGCCTTTTTTTAGATTTACGTTCGCGCCTATCTCGCTGTCCGCGCCTATCTCGACATCCGCTTCAATCATAATCGTTTCGGGCATACGCATCGTGACACCGTTTCTCATATGCGCCTCGTTTATGCGGCGCTGCATTATTTTTTCAGCCTCCCAAAGCTGAACGCGGTCGTTGATACCGCGTATCTCGTCGTTATCCGCAATCGTGTACGCGCCGACCTTTTTGCCGCCGTTTAGGAGTATCTCGAGCGTGTCGGTGAGGTAATACTCGCCCTGCGCGTTATTCGGCGTCAAATTGTAAAGCGCGCTTAACAAATCGTCCGCGTTAAACACATACATACCCGAGTTAATCTCGTTAATGCGTCTTTCCTCCTCGCTCGCGTCCTTATGCTCGACTATTTTCAGCACGCCGCCGTCCGCGCCGCGCACAATTCGTCCGTAGCCTGCCGCGTCATCCAAAACCGCGGTAATCACCGTTGCGGCATTGCCGCATTCGTTATGATAATCAACCGCCGCCTTGACGGTGTCCGCGGTTATCAACGGCGTGTCGCCGTTTAAAATAACGATGTTTCCGCCTGCCGATTTAATAAAATCCGCCGCCTGCATAACTGCGTGACCTGTGCCCTTTTGCTCCGCCTGCAATGCATATTCGCAAACATCGCCGACAGCCGCCTTAACGTCGTCCGCCTTATGACCGACAACGGTCAAGACCTTATCCGCGCCGGCTGCCTTCGACGCTTCTATAACCCATTTTACAAGCTCTCTGCCGCAGACCTTATGAATGACCTTAGGCATAGCCGACTTCATACGGGTACCCATACCCGCCGCCAAAATCACACTTGAAAACATATCGCACCTCTTTCCTTACGGTGTAACCGTAATATTCATAGCTGTTGTTTTTTCCTTATCGCTCTCAATCTGAGCCTTAAGCTCATCCGCGCCGCCGAATTTTTTTACGCCGCGCAGACGCTTTAAAAAATATATTCTTATTTTTTCGCCGTATATATCGCCGCGAAAATCAATCAAATGGCTTTCGACCGTCAGCTTTTGAGCGCCGAACGTAAGGTTTTTCCCGACGTTTATAACACTCTTATATCTCTTGCCGCAAACCTCCGTAATGCCCGCGTACACGCCCTCCATAGGGAGCAGCGCCGCCGCGTCATACTCAAGATTCGCGGTCGGAAATCCCATTTTTCTGCCGTTTTCAAATCCGTGCGCGACTGTGCCCGAAAGGGAGTAATCACGCCCCAAAAACGGCTTTACCTTATCGACCGAGCCGCTTGAAATAAGCTCTCTTATATACGTGCTTGAAACCGTTTTTCCGTCTATTATAACGCGCGGCGTCACGAGCGTTTCAAAGCCGTATTTTTCGCCGAGCGCGGTGAGGGTATCGGTATTTCCCGCCGCCATATGACCGAAGCTGTAATCGTAGCCAACACATACCGCCTTGACCTTTAAATTTTTCACCAGAAGCCGTACAAAATCCTCCGGCGACAGCTTCATAAACTCCGGCGTGAATTTTCGGATATATACAAAATCTGCGCCCTCGTTTTTGAGAAGCCTTAATTTTTCATCATTGGGAGTAATCAGCCCCACATTACCGCCCGAAATCATATTTTTCGTGTTCTCCTCAAAAAGAAGCACTCCGGCTTTTAATCCTCTTTCGCGCGCGGTTTTTATGCCGTTTTTTATAATCTGCATATGCGCGATATGCAGTCCGTCAAAATTCCCGAGTGCGGCGACCGTGACGTCATAGTCCGCAATTCGTTCGGCATATATTATTTCCACAGCCGATTATCCCACCTTACATCCAAAATGACTTTTCAGTCTTTATTTTTTCATCCTTAATTCTGCCGATACATATAAATCTGCCGTTGTTGTCGTAAACTCTGTAAAGCCCGTCGGGCTTGTGATAGGTCATTATAACACCGTTACAAACGCTCCTCGTTTGGTTTTCGGTGAGCCGTATTTGCTCATAATCGGGGAACATCATGTCGACGCTTATAACCGCGTCCGAAAGCCGTTCCTCGGCGGCGAGCCGCTCAAGCTCGGAGCAGGTATAGCTCTCATCCGTCGAAAACGCGCCCGTCATCGTCCGCCGAAGCTCGCTTACAGCCGCTCCGCAGCCGAGCTTTTCGCCAATATCGGCGCAAAGCGTCCGTATGTACGTGCCTTTTGAACAAAGCACGTCTATTTCACATTCCGCGCCGACCTTTATAATGTCAATGCTCTTGATATTCACAAGCCGAGCCTTGCGCTCGACCGTTTTGCCCGCTCTGGCAAGCTCGTATAGCTTTTTTCCGTTTTGCTTTACCGCGCTGTACATCGGCGGTATTTGCTCATACTCGCCGACAAACGAGTTTATCGCGTCGGTTATTTCCGCGTCCGACGCGTTTACGGCGCGCTTTTCGATAACGCTCCCCGACGTGTCCTGCGTGTCGGTCGTGATTCCCAACACGAATTTCGCCCGATAACGCTTATCCGAGAGCGTCAGCATATCCGCCGCGCGCGTCGCGTTGCCTATGCACATCGGCAGAACGCCCGTCGCGTCCGGGTCGAGAGTGCCGGTGTGACCGATTTTCTTTATGCCCGTAAGACGGCGCATAAAATACACCATATCGTGCGATGTCTTCCCTTTCGGCTTATCAAGCACTATAATTCCGTTTATTTTATTCGTCATATGTTATTAACCGCCGTTATACATTCTTCCAAAACCTCGCGCTTTATAAGCTCCAAATCACTCGTATGTACGGTACAGCCCGCGGCTTTCGCATGACCGCCGCCGCCGAATTTCAGCGATATAGCCGCGACATCCGCGGCGCCGTTCGAGCGGAAATTGACGCCTATTCCATCCTTTTTGCGTTTAAACGCGAGCGCTATCTCGCTCCCCTCGACGCACCTGGGAATATCCACGATATTCGGCGCTTCCTCCGGCGGGAGCGAATATTTTTCATACATATCGTCGCTTATCGTGACCGCTGTGATCTTGCCGCCGGCATACGATTCGATTTTCTGCATAAGCTCCGCCTTAAAACGCGTCACATTAAGCGCCTCGGTGTCAAACATAACCCTCGCCGCCTCGGCGTAATCAAAATCATACTCAATCAAATCCGCCGCCGTGCGGAATGTCGCGGGGGTTACATTGCTGTATTTGAAGCTGCCCGTGTCCGACGATATCGCGATATACAAAAGCCGCGCGATTTCCGCGTCAATCTCGGCGCCCATCGCCTTAAAGACTCTGTAAAGTATCTCGCCCGTCGACGACGCGCCGCCCTCAACGTAATTCGCGTCGGCGAAATACGTGTTTGTTTTGTGATGATCTATGCTCGCGCTGTTTCCAATCTCGTAAAACAGCTTTTTTCGGCTTCCGAGGCGGTCAATATCTCCGCAGTCCAGCGCAAGGCAAAGGTCGTGGTCATACGTTTTTGTTTCGTCATATATCGTATAATCGATATTTATGAAGCGAAAATGCTCCTGCGGCTTTTCATTTACATAGCACACCGCTTTTTTGCCCATTTTTTTAAGCACCGCGCAAAACGCGCCGCACGAGCAAAGAGCGTCGGGATCCTCGTTTATATGAGGAAACAGCGCCACAGACTTCGCCGCTTTGATTTTTTCGATAACCTCTTTCATATTAATTCTCCGTTCCGCCGCTTTAATCCTTATTAACGTCACGCAAAAGCTGTTCTATATGTGCGCCGTGTTCTATTGAGCGGTCAAGCGTGAAGATGAACTCGGGTGTGTATCGCAAATCCACACGTCTGCCCATCTCGCGTCTTATAAATCCGGAGGCGGATTTAAGTCCCGCAAGCGCGTTTTGCCGAACCTCGTCGTCGCCCATAACCGAAACGTATACCTTGGCGTAACGCAGGTCGTTTGTAACGTTCACGGCGACAACGCTTGTCATAAGCGGAATACGCGTATCCTTTAGGTCGCGTATAACGCTCGAAAGCTCGCGCTTTACCTCCTCATTTATTCTGTCAATTCTTGCCATTATTATCTTTCAACCTCTTCCATATCGAAGCACTCTATAACGTCGCCTTCCTTAATGTCGTTAAAGCCCTCGATACTCAAACCGCATTCAAATTTCTCCTGAACCTCTTTGGCATCGTCCTTAAATCGCTTGAGCGACGCCACCTTTCCCTCGTGAATTACTATGCCGTCCCTTACAACTCGAAGCTGCGCGGAACGCGCCATTTTACCCTTTGTTACGTAGCAGCCGGCTATCGTTCCGACGGATGAAACCTTAAATGTTTCCCGTACCTCGGCATAGCCCAAAACGACCTCTTTAAACTCGGGGTCAAGCATACCCTTCATAGCCGTTTCAATCTCCTCGATGGCCTGATATATTACTCTGTACAGACGAATATCGACCTCGTGCTGCTCCGCCGCCGCCAACGCTCCCGCGTCGGGACGCACGTTAAAGCCTACGATAATCGCGTTTGAAGCGTTCGCGAGCATTACGTCCGACTCGTTTACCGCGCCGACCGCGCCGTGGATAACCTTAACTCTTACCTCGTCGTTCGAGAGCTTTTCAAGCGACTGACGAACAGCCTCCACGCTTCCGTTTACGTCGGCTTTGATGATAATGTCAAGCTCCTTCATATTGCCCTCGTCAATTTGCGTGAACAGGTTATCGAGATTGACCTTGACAATCTTACTGAATTTCTCCTCCTGCTGCTCCTGCTTACGCTGAAGCGCAACCTCACGCGCGAGCTTCTCATCCTGAATAACCGTTATATGGTCGCCGCCCTCGGGTGCCTCGTTAAGACCCAGCACCTCAACCGGCGTTGACGGACCCGCCGCCTTTACGCGTCTGCCCTTTTCGTTAATCATCGCGCGGACGCGTCCCGTCGCGGTGCCCGCGATAAGGTGGTCGCCGACATGCAATGTTCCGTTTTGAACGAGAACCGTCGCCACGGGGCCTCTGCCTTTGTCGACTCTCGCCTCTATAACCGTGCCCAATGCCGGACGGTTCGGATTCGCCTTTAACTCCTGCAAATCCGCGACAAGCAGAACCATTTCAAGCAAGCCGTCTATATTAATCTTCTTCTTCGCCGAAATTTCGACGCATACGGTGTCGCCGCCCCATTCCTCGGGAACAAGACCCTGCTCGACAAGCATCTGCTTTACCTTTTCCGGGTTCGCGCCCGGCTTATCAATCTTGTTTATCGCGACAACTATCGTAACGCCCGCCGCTCTCGCGTGGTTTATAGCCTCGATTGTCTGCGGCATTATGCCGTCGTCCGCGGCGACAACCAATATCGCCACATCCGTAACCTGCGCGCCGCGCGCGCGCATTGTCGTGAACGCCTCGTGACCCGGGGTATCGAGGAAGGTAATCTTTCTGTCGTTTATCTTAACGCTGTACGCGCCGATATGCTGTGTGATGCCGCCCGCCTCGTTTTCGATTACGCTCGTATGGCGTATCGCGTCCAAAAGCGAGGTCTTGCCGTGGTCAACGTGACCCATTACGACAACAACGGGCGGACGCGGCTCAAGCTCCTCCGGCTTATCCTCGGTAATATCCTTGAACAGCATTTCCTCTTTCGTTACGACAACCTCCTGCGTCGCCTTTATGCCGAACTCATCGGCTACGAGCATAGCGGTGTCGAAATCTATCGTCTGGTTCATCGTCGCCATAACGCCCAAGCCCATAAGCTTCATAATTACCTCCGCGCCGGTTTTCGCCATTTTTGACGCGAACTCCGATACGGTAATGGTTTCGGGAAGCTCAATTTCCGTTACAACCTTTTTCACCGGCTGCTTGGGACGGGACTTGTCGCGGCGGTTGTTCGCCTTATCCTTATCGCGCTGCTTCGAGCGGCTGTTTTTATGCTTTTTGTCGCCGGGCATATTCGCGGGCATTAAATCATTTTCGATTCTCTGGCGCGACTCTATCGCGTTTATGTCGACAATCGACTGACGCGTGTCGACGTGGCGCTTTCTTTCCTCTGTTGTAATCACTATCGACTCTCCGTCTTTTCTTTCGACGCTGTTTAAATCGATTTTTTGAACCGTCTGCTTTTTGACGTGCTGCTTTTTAATCTTTTTTGCGGG
>JAJPXA010000008.1 GCA_021205715.1 Bacillota bacterium | reverse complement strand
ATGTATAATATGTTTATATGCAAAAATGTTCGGAGTGATATTAAATGACAGATAATATAAACACCATACCATTGGTACCGTTACGGGGAATAGTAATTTATCCGTATAACACAATAACATTCGACGCCGGCAGGGATATATCCGTAAAGGCTGCCGAAGCGGCGTATGAAAGCGGTTCGCTTGTTCTTCTCGTCACCCAGCGCGACACCGCCGAAATGTCGCCGTCGCCGGATGCTCTGTACACCGTCGGCACGGTATCGAAAATCAAACAAATAATGCGTCTGCCCGGCGGCAACATCCGCGTGCTTGCCGAAGGCTTAAACCGCGGCGTAATAAAAGAATATATCGAAAGCGCACCGTTCTTTACGGTAACGGTTGATGAAATAATCGACCCCTGCTCGGAAGATACGGAGCTTGACGAGGCATATAAAAGATCCTTAAAAAGGATATTTAAGGAATATTTTTCAAATTTCCCAAAATTGAAAGCGGATATGCTTATGCAGGTTATGTCAATCGACGACCTGCCCATGCTTTGCGATGTTATCGCGCATAAGGTCGACCTTAATTTTGATGTTAAGCAGCATATCTTGGAGGAATTTGACATACATCAAAGAGCCGAAAAGCTTCTTATCGAAGTTCAAAACTATTTAAGTATTTTGAATATCGAATACGATATAGCGCGCAAGGTAAAGAAGAATATGGACAAAAATCAGCGCGAGTATTATCTCCGCGAACAGCTTAAGGTTATTCATACCGAGCTTGGCGATGATGATGAAATGACGGAAATTGAGGAGTATAAGAGCAAAATCGCCAAAATCAAGGCGGCAAAAGATATAAAGGATAAGCTTTTAACCGATGTCGACAGGCTTTCTAAAATGCCCTTTAACTCATCCGAAAGCGCCGTGATACGCACATATCTCGACACGGTTCTTTCTATGCCGTGGAACAAAAGCTCGAAAGAAACCTTTGAGCTTTCCGAATGCAGAAAAACGCTTGACGAGGATCATTACGGTCTTGAAAAGGTTAAGGAGCGCGTTTTGGAATATCTTACCGTGCGGAAGCTCACAAACGGCAAAGCCGGCACAATACTTTGTCTTGCTGGTCCGCCGGGAGTAGGCAAAACGTCTGTCGCGAAGTCCGTGGCGCGCGCGCTTAACAGAAAATGCGTCCGCATATCCTTGGGCGGCATACGCGACGAGTCCGATATACGCGGACACCGCAAAACGTACATAGGCGCTATGGAGGGCAGAATTATGGCGGCGATGCGCGAGGCGGGCGTTAAAAATCCGCTTTTGCTTCTGGATGAGATTGATAAAATGGGAACGGATTTCAGAGGCGACCCGTCGGCGGCGCTTTTGGAGGTTCTCGACTCGGAGCAGAATATGTCGTTCCGCGACCATTATATGGAGGTGCCGTTCGATTTGTCGCAGGTTCTGTTTATAACGACCGCGAACACGCTTGACACCATCTCCGCGCCGCTTTTAGACAGACTTGAAATAATAGAGCTTAACGGCTACACGGCGGAGGAAAAATTCCACATCGCAAAGCGGTATCTTCTGCCGAAAGCCATTGATAAAACAGGAATATCGAACGATACATTTTCAATGACGGACGGCGCGGTACGCGAGTGCATCGAAAGCTACACGCGTGAGGCGGGCGTGAGAAAGTTAGAGCAGCAGCTTGAGGCGGTATGCCGCAAGGCGGCGACGAAAATCGTCGAAAACGGCGGGGAAATTAAAGTCACCAAGAACAATTTAACCGATTTTCTCGGCAAAAAGCGCTATCATTTCGATATGCTGAACGAGCGTGACGAAATCGGCGTCGCCCGCGGTCTTGCCTGGACAAGCGTCGGCGGCGACACGCTCTCGATTGAAACCAACGTTATGCCTGGAACCGGCAAAATTGAGCTTACCGGAAAGCTCGGAGATGTTATGCAGGAAAGCGCGAAAACCGCGATAAGCTATATACGCTCAAAGTCGGAGGATTTAAATATCGAAAGCGACTTTTACAAAACCAAAGACATACATATTCACGTTCCCGAGGGAGCGGTTCCCAAGGACGGGCCGTCGGCGGGAATTACAATGGCGACCGCGCTCGTGTCCTCGCTTACGGAGCGTCCGGTAAAGCGCGACGTGGCAATGACCGGCGAGATTACGCTCCGCGGCAGGGTCTTGCCGATAGGCGGACTCAAAGAAAAGACGCTTGCCGCGTACCGCGCGGGCATCGATACGATAATCATCCCCGAGGAAAACAAACCGGATCTGGACGACATCCCGAGCGATATACGCTCCAAGATGAATTTTATTCCGGCAAGCAATATGGAAACGGTGCTTAAAAACGCCCTGAGATAACGAAATGAGTTACGAAATAAGAAAGGAAACGCTATGAACATACATAATGCTGATATAGAAATTTCCGCGGTAAGCCCCAAGCAATATCCGACAAAGGGATATATGGAATTTGCTTTTGCCGGACGCTCAAACGTCGGCAAATCCTCGCTTATAAACAAGCTTTTAAACCGCAAGTCGCTCGCGCGCGTTTCAGGAACGCCCGGCAAAACGATTACGATAAATTTTTACAATATCGACGAAACCATCTTTCTTGTCGATCTCCCCGGCTACGGCTACGCGAAGCGTTCCAAATCGGAGGTTGAAAAATGGGGCAAAATGATGGAGGATTATCTTGCGAACCGCAAGGAGCTTGTTCAGACCATTTTGCTTGTAGATTCGCGTCACAAGCCGTCAAAGGACGATATGACAATGGCGGACTGGATAAGGTATTATCACGAGCGGCTGATAGTCGTCGCGACAAAGACGGATAAACTCAAAAAGAGCGAAATAGAGGGGAATTTGGAGCTTATATGGGACACGCTCGAAATGGGCGAGGACGATATTTTGGTTCCGTTCAACACCAAGGACGATGAAGGCAAATACACCGTGTGGGATATGATAGAAATGATGCGCGCGGGAGAATTAATAACAGAGGAATAAAAAAAGGATTCCGAAAATTTCGGAATCCTTTTTTGTTTTACCAATACAACTCCCAATCCTTTGTGAGTCTTGTGAGCGCCTCAAAGTAGAAATAGTCGCCCCAAGTGTTGCACTCGTCGACACCGCCGTTGTGGCAGGTGTTGGTGGGTGTTTTTTTCGCGTATGTGCCGTGGAGCAGGAGTCCGTTCGACTCGTCCGCGCTCTTTACGGCGCAATGCTCCGCAAGCGCCTTTAATATGCGTTTCGCGGCGCCGGTATAATACTCCGCATCATCCGGCGGCAGATATTTTGACATCTCAAGCATACCGCATACCGCCGCCGCGGCGGCGGATGAATCGCGCGGCTCCGCGCTTCCGTCGTCAAAATCGAAGTCCCAATGCGGCACGAGATTTTTCGGCAGATGCTCGATAAAATAATCGGCAACGCGCTTGAAAATCG
Organism: Bacillota bacterium; assembly: GCA_021205715.1. Classification (GTDB taxonomy): domain Bacteria; phylum Bacillota; class Clostridia; order UBA1381; family UBA1381; genus 12844. The sequence continues at coordinate 3,849 of JAJPXA010000008.1, read as the reverse complement.
TGATATATTCCTCGTTTTTCAGCTTCGAATACGCCACCGCCGAGCCGTATATTCCCCACGCCTGCCCGCGCGCCCACGCAGAGCCGTCGCGGTTGCCTTGGCAGGTCACGCCCCTTTGCGGCTCACCCGTTTCGGGGTCGAAAAAGTAGGTGTGATATGTGGAATTATCGGCGCGGACTATGTATTTCATAGCCGTACGGATATGCGCCTCGGCTTTCGCGCGGTATTTGCCGTCGCCGGTCACGTCGCTCGCCCAAAACAAAAGCGGCATATTCATAAGGCAGTCGATTATAAGACGGCAGTTGTTTTTATCGTCCATACTCCCCCACGCTTGGAAAAATTGACCTTTTTCACGAAATCTTGTAAGCAGATTATCCGCCGCCAAAAGCGCCGCGCGCTTTCCGCTTTCGCTCCCCGTCAGCTTATACGCCGCGACGCACGAGGGCGAATACAAAAATCCCATATCGTGATGGTCTACGTTTATTCGGTTTTCTATTCTGTTCAAAAAGCTCTCGACCTGCGCCAATGCCGCATTTTTGCACCGCTCGCTTCCGGTGCGCTCATATGCGAGCCATACCTCGCCCGTCCAGAACCCCTCCGTCCAATCAACGTTGTCATACTCCGAATAAAAATTATTCTCGCTGTTCGCTGCGGGAAAGGTCGAGAAAAAATGCTCCGCGTTTTTTTCGACAAGCGCCGCCGCTCTGTCCGCCGCCGCGTTTACTTCATCCGCGCTTATCGGCGGATAGCTTTTTAATTCATCGCTCGTTATCATATCGCACTCCCTCTTGATTTCTCACCGTGATTTCGGTATCATTTTTGTTCATACACGGATTATCAAAAATAATCTCGCCTATGGAGTCCGCCGTTATGCGCCCCGACACGGGATTCTTGACGCTTTCGATATTGCTTTTTATATCCGCGTCGGCGGTCGAATATTCAAACGCGAGGTTGGTGTGTATCAGCTTGCAGTTTTTCATAACGACATTATCCATATAGCACAACCCCTGCTCGCTCTCGACCGTGCAGTTTATAAGCGTCACATTTTTTGAGTTCCAGCCGAAATACTCGCCCGAAACAAACGAGTTTTCAACCGTCACGTTTTCGCAATTCCAAAACGCGTCCTTTGAAATAATGCGCGAATTTTTTACGGTTATATTCTTACCGCCGTCAAAGCAGTAATCGCCCGTTATGCGCAAATTATCCGCCGTAACATCGGCGCTCCCCATACCGAAATACGTGCCTTTGACGCTTACGTTTTGAAGCGTCACGTTTTCACAGTTCCACAGCGTTTCCGCCGCCGACGTTAAATCCACATTTGCAAGTGCGAGAGCGCGGCACCGCCTGAATGTTTTCGGCGCGTCTATAACGCAGTCGGAAAATTCCGCGTTCTCCGTATACCACACTCCCGCGCGCGCGTCGTTAAACAAGGTGCAGTCCTTTACCTTAACGTTTTTTGAATACCACAACGGATACTTCCATTCAAATATTGTATTGTACAGCTCAATATCGCGGCCTTCCTTTAAGGGCGACTCGCCGAAGCCGAAAACGGTGTCGTATATTTTAAGTCCGCTTGCTTGAAAAAGCGAGCGCTCGCCCTCAAAAAAGCCCTCTCTTACTTCCTTGCTCATAATTCTTCCCTTCTTAAATAATGCCTTAATAATGCGATAATATGCAAAAAGGAGCCGACATTCCTCTGCCCGCTCCTTTTGTAAATTTGTGTTTAGAACAATCCCATTCCGCCGTAATTGACAACAATCGTCGCAAATACGATTGAAACCATCGAAAGAAGCTTAATCAAAATATTTACCGAGGGACCCGATGTGTCCTTGAACGGGTCGCCGACAGTATCGCCGACAACAGCCGCCTTATGGTTTTCGCTGCCCTTGCCGCCGAAGTTGCCCGCCTCGATATACTTCTTCGCGTTATCCCAGCTGCCGCCCGAGTTTGCCATCATAATCGCGAGAGCAAATCCCGAAACAAGCGCGCCCGCAAGCATACCTACAACACCGTTTACACCGAGAACGAGTCCGACAACGATAGGCGATAAAATACCCAGTGCCGCCGGCAAAATCATTTCCTTAAGCGATGATTTTGTGCAAATATCAACGCAGGTTTCATAATCCGCCTCAGCCTTGCCCTGCATAAGTCCCTTTATTTCACGGAACTGACGTCTTACCTCAACAACTATCTTTTGCGCCGCGCGTCCTACCGCCTGCATAGTCATAGCGCTGAACAGGAACGGGAGCATAGCGCCCACAAACAAGCCTATAAGCACAGCCGGATTTGTAATTGTAAGTTTCAACGTCTTTCCGAGTCCTTCAACCTTATCCGTATACGAAACGATAAGCGCAAGCGCCGTCAAAGCCGCCGATCCTATCGCGAAGCCCTTGCCCGTAGCCGCGGTTGTGTTTCCGAGCGAATCGAGCGCGTCCGTTCTCTCACGAACAACCTCGGGAAGACCCGACATTTCCGCGATACCGCCGGCATTATCCGCAACGGGACCGTAAGCGTCGGTCGCAAGCGTGATGCCCAATGTTGAAAGCATACCTACAGCCGAAAGAGCAACGCCGTAAAGACCGTTTTCAAAGCTCGCCATACCGCCGGATGTGAAATAGCTGATGATTACCGAAATACCTATGATGATTACCGGTATCGCCGTCGATTTCATACCGAGCGCTATACCGTCAATGATAATTGTAGCCGAGCCGGTTTCCGATGACGAAGCGAGCTTTTTCGTCGGCTTATACGAATCGGAAGTGTAATACTCCGTGAAAAAGCCTATCAAAACACCCGCCAAAAGTCCTGAAATTACCGCCCAGAAAACATTTGAGTTATCCGGAAGCAATGTGAATATCAATATTGCCGAGCCTATCGCCGAGATTATCGCCGACGCGTATGTACCGCGTCTTAACGAGCCCAAAAGCGATTTTTGAGTCGCGTTTTCTTTGGTTGATACAAAGAATGTGCCCACAATTGACGAAATAATGCCGATTGCCGCGATAAGCATAGGAACAAGAACGCCGTTAAAGCCGAGTCCCGCCGCCGTCGCAAGCGCGCCGCACGAAATTATCGAACCTACATACGACTCGTAAAGGTCGGCGCCCATACCGGCAACGTCGCCTACGTTGTCGCCTACGTTATCCGCGATACACGCGGGGTTTCTCGGGTCGTCCTCGGGGATTCCCGCCTCAACCTTGCCTACAAGGTCGGCTCCTACGTCAGCCGCTTTTGTGAATATGCCGCCGCCAACACGCGCAAAGAGCGCCATCGAGCTTGCGCCCATACCGAACGTAAGCATAGCGGACATAATCGCGTCAACGTCGAGCTTAAATCCGAATTTCAAGATTATGAACCACATACTGATGTCGAAAAGTCCAAGACCGACAACCGTAAGTCCCATAACCGAACCGGACGAGAACGCTATTTTAAGACCCTTGTTAAGTCCCTCGCGCGCTCCGTTGGCGGTTCTTGTGTTGGGGTATGTCGCGATTTTCATACCGATAAATCCCGAAAGTCCCGAGAAAAATCCGCCCGATAAAAACGCGAACGGTACAAACGGCGTTAAGAAGCCATCTCCGTTTTCCTGCTTTACAACAAATGAAAGTATCAGCAGTATTACAAACATAACGGCAAAGAAAATGCCGACTGTCTTATACTGACGCTTTAAATACGCCATCGCACCCTTGCGAATTTTTTCGCCTATTGCTTTCATAGTGTCCGTACCCTCGGGCTTCTTTTTTACGGAGAAAAATTTAATAGCCGCGAACACAAGCGCTATCAAAGCGCAGGCCAGCACCGCGATAGGTGCTATTGTTTGAAAATTGGTCATTGTGAAAAGTCCCTTTC
>JAJPXA010000116.1:1414-7301 GCA_021205715.1 Bacillota bacterium | reverse complement strand
AGCCGCCGCAGTCGAAGCTCTCCAAATCGGTATCGTCAAACGCGCCGCCGTCGAGCGTTTCACCGTCCTGTGCCTGCGTAAACAGCCCGCCGTCATAAGATACAACCCCTATCATCGCATAAATCGTTTGCAGCTCATTAAGCAATCCTTGAATTGTTTCATCGGTCGTTTGCTTGTATTTTTTAAAATTAACATTGTTCTCCCAGGCTTCCACGCGCTCCTCGGTTATGCCGTCCAAAACATCCATATTATCGTGAGTGTGCGCCATATTCTGCAATGCCGAAATATTGCTTTCCGCCGTATCGACACGGCTTTGCGTTTCCGTTTGCGCCGCCGATACCGAGTCAATCTGCCCTTGTAATTCCGCGTCAGCCGCCTCACGCGCCGCCGCCTCCTCTTCAAGTCCCGCCGCCGCGCTGTCCGCCGCGCTCTGCGCCGCCGCCGCGTTCGTTATTGCCGTCGAAGCTCTGTTATACGCGCTTCTTACCGCCGACGGCGTCGCCGCGTACCCGTCCGATACGCCGCTCGAGCTTGAAGTGCTTGACGAGAGCTTAACGTGCCCTAAAACCGCCCCCGTCGCGACCGTTCCCGCGTGCGTGTCAAGGCTTGTCTGTAACTCCTCGTCCGCCGCCGTCCGTGCCGCCGCCTCCGCGTCGATATTGCTTTGCAGGAGCGTGTCCGCCGCCTCGCGCGCCGTAACCTCCTCTTCAAGCTCCGCCGCCGCGTCTGTTGCCGCCGCAGCCGCTTTGTCATATGCCGCCTTAACCGCCGACGGTGTCGCCGCCGTGGCGCCCGATACACCGCTGTCGCTGTCTATCGCGTCGGACAGCATAACATCACCGTAATACGAGTCGGACGCATTCCTCGGATGCATCATCTGCATTGCTTCGCCGTTATATACAAACTCAATGGCGCTTCCCGCGTTGATTTTGGGCATTGTACCGTTTGTGCCGCCAATGTAAACATAATATTGGGTTGCAGTGGTTTCATCGCCTGTTTTGCTCGTCGGTACCCACAAATACATTTTCGACGCGGTACTGCCATAGGTAAAATACACTATAAGACGCGTGCCTGTGGTCAAAGTAAAATTCGGTATTTCTGAATTTTTCCAAGTTACATCTTTGATTTCCGTTGCCGCCGCGGTCGAACACGTCGCATACAGAGTAGCCGTGTTAAGCGCGTTATCAGCTTTGTCATACGCCGTCTTAACCGCCGACGGTGTCGCCGCGTACCCGTCCGATGCCCCGTTCGTGCTTGACACACTTTCCGAGAGCTTAACGTGCCCTAAAGCCGCCCCCGAAGCTATCGTTCCCGCGTGTGTGTCAAGGCTTACTTGTAACTCCTCATCCGCCGCCGTCCGTGCCGCCGCCTCCGCGTCGATATTGCTTTGCAGGAGCGTGTCCGCCGCCTCGCGCGTTTCCGCCTCGTCCAAAACCAACCGCCGCGCAAACGCCACGGCATAATTCTTCTCCTCGCGGTCAACCGCTCCAATCCCACTCTCCTTTATCATATCATCACTCCTTATAAGAAAATTAAATGTTCTTATCTCGTATACGGTCGCCCGTCAATCTGCAATTTCCTCTCTAAATCATACACCACGCACTGTCCCGTGCCCGCCAGCTTGAACCGGTAATACTCGCTGTTCGCCGCCCGTATCGGAACACGGTAGACCTTTATATCGCCCTGCCCTTTAAGCGTCATATGCTCGCGCCAAATATCCTTGTCGCGGCTCATATGGTTTGTCGTCGTGTATACTGTTATGCTCTCGCCCACGGGTATGTACGCCCTTATCCAAAGCTCGTTTACCGCCTTGTTGTCAAGCGTCCCCTCGAACATCAATATGCTTTCCGCCCACCAGCTTATTTCCTCGTCGCCGTCGGTGTTCAGCTGATACGCCGTTATCCCGTTCTCCTTTAGGACCGCAACCACCGGCTTGTCGTACCATATGAACCCGCCCGCGACCGATAAATCGTCCTCCTTGTGCCATAGGCTGTACTGTGTGTCGTATACCAAAAACTCCGTTTCGCCCGTTTCCGTCACCGCCGACGCGTAATACTTTATCCCGTCCGTGACCGCCCACGCCGAAACATATTTCGTGTTGAGCTTGCTTGATATAAGCTCCGGCTCGCCGCCGCCGTAGGCGTAGAACCCCTGATAGCCCAAATAATACAACGTCGACCCTATAACCAGCGCCGAATGTATGTCTATGCACCCTACGTTGTACTGCGCTTTCGCGATGCTCACCGTGCTTGATGAGGCAAGGGCATATACCTGCTGAATAGTCGTCGGCTTTAGGAGTATCACGTACTGCCCGTAGTCCACCAAACCCACATACTCGTCCTGCGTGCCCGAGGCATAGCTTACCGGCGCGCTCGCCGTACCGTAGGAACCCCCGAACCACGTAAACGGATCCGAAACCGCCGACGCGTAAAAGTATTCCCCGTTCGCGTTCGTGCCCCACAGCCGCTGATTATGCCATACCACCGAGTTCATATCCGGTATTATCTTCGACACCGACATAAACGGATTGTACACCGCCAGGTTTTCACCGTTGTTATATGAATTTTCGCTTTGCGCCGTAACGATTTTCCCGTCCGCGTCGAGCATCTGAATATACATACACGTCACATTATCGTCGTCATTCTCGTAAAATCCCACAACCGTCGCCTGCGTGCACCGTCCGTCCTCGACCTCCGTGAAGTCGCTGTAGACAGTCACCGTGTTGTTTTCCTCCTTGCGGAACCCCGAGAGCTTCACGCGGTCACCGACCTCGAAATGGTCCGAGAACGTTATAAGCGTTCCCGTATACGCCGTGCCCGTTTTCAAACAGCATACATTCTCGTAAATAAGTCCCAACGTTTCGTCGGTGTAGCTGTCGTGACTTATAATAAACGGCTCATCATATATGCCCTTTTCCGCGTTGTAGAGCTTCGAGCTCGTTTTGCCCGCGTCATAGTAATACTTCCCGCTGTCGTACATCGGATATATCACAAATTCGCCCGGGTATCCGTTGCTTACGTTATACGGGTTACGGCATACATCCTCATTCAGTGTCAGCGTCGCCTTTCCCGCGTCACCCGCCGTAACAGCCGTAACATAGTATTTGAGATTATACATCGTGCCGTTGTAATCATAGGTATAGAGTATAATATTGCGGTTTAAAATAGCCGCCGCCGTGTCTTCGTCCACCGCCTCCGCGACCGTGATAACGTTCCCGCTTATTTTCGATGTCGTAAGGCTCTTAACATCGCCAAAATCCTTAGTGTTTGACACGAATATAAACAGTCTGTTGTTCGCCCAAGCGTATGTAATCTCCGTGCCCTCACCTTTGGGGAATATAACGCTTTTGTCTGTGTACCTCGGCGGCTCCTGATATTCGGAATTTACGCTCGTGCTGTCCTCATACCCTGCGGGAACGGTTCCGCGGTCGTCCTCGCTTACGTCGTAGTCAATGCTGACTCTCGCGCCGTCGTAATATAAAACGCTCTCGCCGTCGGCATTGTCCGCGATACCCGTAAACCCCGGAACATCATCATCAAGCCGCTTGTTAATCGGCGGGATAACCAACCGCACGTTTTCGTATTCCCCCGAATACAGCTCCGTCCGAGGCTTTCTGGGCACAAGACAAGGGTACCCCGAGGACGACATATTCCACATATCCCGCCACTCGCCGTTTGAACCCTTGTACTTCCGGTCAAGACCCTTAAACGTCGATATGGATGCCGAAGAATTTTCCGCCGCGCTGTATAAATTCCATAACATATTCATTCCTCCCGTCGAAAAGCCGCCGCAGGCGCGTTTTCTTTCACATTTCTGCAATCAGCCGCGATTCGCGCGTAATATCCGTAATACGATCGTCTATCCGCTCCGCCTCGCTGTAAGCGCGCTCGAGTACCTCCGCGACAAATCGCGGTATCTTGACCCTCTTGCCGTACATAACCTTGTAATTGTACCCGTTAATCGTAACGGTAACGTCCTTAACCTTCTCGGACGTCCCCGCAGGACGCAGCGCGATATAATCGATACGCTCCTTAGCGTACCTGTCGCGTAACGCCTCAACATCAATATTTTTAGTAGCCATAATAATCATCCTTTCATAGTGTAAATTTGTGTTTACCTTACGGATAATGTTTATGGGTATTTCGTAGGGGACGGCGCCCTCGACGTCCCTCTTGTGACCAAAAACGGCATTATTTCGACTTTGCAAAGCAAAGTCGAACGGGTCGTCGAGGGCGCCGACCCCTACAAATCATCAACCCCATAAGCCGATAAACACAAATTTATCTGTCGCATCAATACCTCGTCGATACGCTCTCAATCCTAACCATAAACTCCGGTACCAATACCTTCGTCAAATGATACGCCTTCCACGCCATGGTTCCTCTCTGATTGAGCGGATCCGCCGTTCCGGCACTGCCAAGACCCTTTGAGATATTCTCCAGGGTATTCTTTAATCCCGTCGTGCCGTAAGCGTTCGCGCCCAAAACAAGCGTCGAATATACCGGCTTGCCGCTCGCCGTGCCGTCGCCCGGGTATATTTTCATGTCAACGTTAATCGACTCAAACCCGTCGCCGCTTACAACAAGATACGCGCCCCCGTTCTCGCCCGCGACTGCCGAGGATATCGTAAAAGTAAGTCCGTTTACCAATATCGCCGTTCCCGCAAGCGCCGATGCAACGGTCGATGTAATCTCCTCCGCGACATACAAATAATTGTTCGTCGTGTCAACCTTAACGATTGAAAGCTCCTCAAACTCACCGCCCAGCTCCGTGCCGTAGAACACCTTCGCGTCCGGGCTCTCCATAAACCTAACGCCGTAGAGCTTGCCAATCTCGCCGCTGTAGAGTTCCTTCGTGTCGCTGTAGGTATGCGGCATTTTCCAGTCGTCGTCGGACATTAAGTCGTGCGCGATATCCGTATGTACGATGCAGATATAGTCGCCCTCAATTTTCTTTGCCTTGTTCCCTTTAAGCGTTCTTACCGCCTTACGAACCTCCTCAACCGTCAGGGTTTCGGTAATCGCCGAACGCGATGTAACGCCGCCCGCGTACTGTACATTCGTCGAGGACGACAAAACGTCCGCCGCCAGGCTCTCTAAAGTTTCTGCCGCGTTGTCGCCCAAAAGCTCGTTGTAGTTCAAAACCTTCGGCGACGGGTCATGCGCGAAAAAGTCCAGTTGGTCGGTAAACGAAATATAGTTGCCGTATTGGTTGGGCTCGCCTGTGATACGCGTGATATGTACCGCGCTGCCCTTGGGTGTGATACCCTCCTCAAGCGGTGTCTTAGCCTTCGGAAGCGGCGACATCTTGTCCCACGTTATCGTCTTTGTCTGTCCCTTCGGTATAGGAACCTTCTGCCCGAACTGCGTGTGTACCAGCACCGGCTTTGTCGTTTCTATCAAGTGTCGGTTTAAAACCGCCTGCATAAGCGGCGCCACGCCCGACGACGTGGTCTTGTTCATGTTAAGTAATGTTTCTCTGTCTGTAGCCATCTAAATTCACTCCTTTAATTTTTTGTGTAAGTTTGTTTGAAATACTGTAAAATGACCGCCTCTGCGCCTCGCAACATTCCACTTCCGTAAGCTAAGGGAGTGAACCGTAGGTTCCGACCGCTGCGGCGGGTATGGCTGCTTTTTGTGTCGCCACACGCATATGTCCATAAATACTGTTTGTCTTTTCGTCAGTATCTCCAAAGACCCCGAGGCTTTTCATTTCCAATAGCCTATTACCAAGAGCACTAACATACATCTTACAAGAAGCAGGGTCCAGGGGCTGCAAGCCCTTGGTGCTTTTGGTTCTTTTCAGAAAAAGAACACTTTTTAAAACTTTTCAAGAAAACTTTTAGCTTTCCTCGCCCCTAATCCTACGAATATACGCGTTAAAGTCC
>JAJPXA010000116.1:0-1314 GCA_021205715.1 Bacillota bacterium | reverse complement strand
CGAATATACGCGTTAAAGTCCTTGTCGCTCGCGGTTGCCGGATTAAATTCAGCCTTTCCCGCCGACGCTCTCTTTGTCGCGGCATTCTGCTTGATATTCTTCTTCGCAGTCGGTCCCGCAGAATGCGAAGCATTCTGCAAGTGTGCCGCCGCCTTTTCCGCACTCATATACGCCGCCGCCAGGCTCGCGCCCTTTAATACGGCATTCTTGAACACGTCGTTGGTCGCCATCGCCTTATCGAAGTCAAAGTCCTGCACTATCCCCTTTAACTCCTCGCTCTCGCGCCTCCAGCGCTCCTGAATAGCCTTAACCTCCGCGTCCGCGTCCGCTTTTCTCTGCGCCTGCGCATCGTACTCGCGCGCCTTCCGCTCCACGTCGAGCCGTTCGGTATACGCCGCCTCGTCCAGCCCCGCCGCCTGCGCGTTCTGCTGCCGTAAATCCTTGAGCATTTGCTCCATAGGATTATCCCCGCCGTAGAACCGCGCCGCCTCCGCTTTCAAGGCGTCATATTCGCCAAACACCGCCGCGTCCGCTTTGTTTCGCGCTTTAAGCCGCTCCCCGACAATCCTGTTGACATCCTCCTGCGTAAATGTCCTTTCGGAACGCTCGCGCTTTTCGGAACGCAAGCGTTCCGTTGGGGTATCCTTACCTTCCGTTGGGTCGCTCGCGGCTTGTTTCGACTCCGTATTGTCGGGATTTTCCTCCGCGCTGTCCTCATCGCTTTCGGAACGCAAGCGTTCCGTAGGGTTCTCGTCGGCGCTCTCCGCATTCTCCGCATCCTCATCAACGCTTTCCGCGTCTTCCTCGGCATTCCCGTCAGCCTTCGCTTCGCCGCTTTCGGAACTCAAGCGTTCCGTAGGATCGGTGCTTTCCGGCTCATCCCTAATTCCCGCGATATACTCCGCAAATTCCGCGTCGCTCATATCGCTTATATTTTCTGCCTCCCCTGCGCTGTCCTGTGACCGACTAACCGTCACTTCCGTCGTTGCCTCGTCTGTCATTTCAACATTTTCAGCCATAATAAACCTTCTTTCCGCGCGTGACTAACCCGCGCTTACGTCATATATATATAAAATTACGGTGACTAACCCCGTATTACGTCTTACCGCGAACGATTAGGTTTACCCCTTGACTTTTAAAAAAAGTCAAGGGGTAAACCGCTGAGCGGCGAACGGAACGTAGTTCCGTGAGGTTTTGAGCTTCGCTCAAAACTCCTGCACTTTAGTTTTTCTTCGCCCTCGCACACGCGAGGTTTTGCACATCAAACCTGTTATGTGTAAATTTGGATTTGTATTTGTGGCGGTTTCGTAGGGG
>JAJPXA010000045.1:6736-7302 GCA_021205715.1 Bacillota bacterium | reverse complement strand
TTAGAGAGGTTTTAGACGCATAAAAGAGCTATACTCTCGGAGCTTGGAACCTACGAAGTAATATGATTTGATGTCCAGTTCTGAAAATTTGCTTCTAAATGCTGACTTTAAGCTATTTTAAATACAATATTTTCTTTTGTCGGTTAAATCGTATCCTATAAGCGTAAAGTGGAAATTTAGGGCACAAGCAAACCGCATAAAACCTATACTTTCGGAGTTTGTAATTTGCGAAGTAATATTGTTATACTCTTACCTTTGAAATTTGGGTTTTAAATGTACCCTTGAAACTGTACATATGACCTTGAAGCTTATATAAAATTTAGAATTTCACATAATAAGCCTTTATTCAAATCTGTTATTTTGGTATTACCGAGTTCTGAGCGGTTTCATTTTATCTGCAGAATCCCATAGGAATACCTTTTACATTGTCCGCGTTCGTTGCCGTGGATATAAATTCATTTTCTGTCTAAATCTCGGTTGTAAATTCCGGTACGTTTTCCTCGGGATTGCTTATCGGTTCGATTGAGCCAACTTCGCTGACCTTCAATAAATCAACTCTTGCACGT
>JAJPXA010000045.1:0-6726 GCA_021205715.1 Bacillota bacterium | reverse complement strand
GTTTTGTTATTGTACCGGTAAGCGTTATGATACCGCCCTTTTCATGCTCGACCTCCGAGGTTATATGATTTGATCAGTGTAACCGCGTCCAGCTGTCATATGATACTCTTTTAAATCGGCAGAGAGATGACGGTGCCGACGGTTAAGACTTCCACCGATGCGTCGTTGTACGAGAAACCCCGCACCTGCGATTATCGAACGCAGGCACGGGGTGAGAGGGTTATTATCTTAACTCCGATTATTTCTTTTCGCCTGTAAATGACAGGCTCTTGATTTCCATTCCGCTGTTTACGCAGTACAGATAATACGTCGTGCCGCCGGTCACTTCTATCATGCCGTCCGCCCAGGATGAATTGTTGCTTAAATTCGCTATTGAGCTTCCGCCGGTGAATGACGAGTTATTGGCAACATACAGTGCCGCGTTGGAATACGCGCGTCTCGCGCTTACCGTCAGAGTGCCATCACACGGCGCGGTATATGCTATATATCTCGCGCCCGATGAGCTTTTACCGTTTATATGCAGTCCTACGGATGTGTCGAGATAATCGCTCGAGCCGCCGCCGCAGATGATTATCGGATTGTCCTCCGTATTACCGAGAAACTCCGTTGTGTAATTATCGTAGCTGTCCATTGTTGTTTTCGAGCTGACCACAGCTGTAAGGTCATAGTTTTGATTTACAAAGTTCTCCGCCGATACAACGGTTATGGTATACACCGCTCTTTGACTGCCGTCCTCGATATACCATGTTAAGTCGCTTTCGTCATACTCATCCGAATCCACCGTTGCGTTAAGCGTAAAATATGAGCCTCGCGATTCCCAGTCCGAAAAATCGGTCTTACTGCTGTTGCCGACAACAAGAGGATAAACATATCTGTCAAGAGTTATAGCTGAGTCTTCGTTTTCCTCCGGTTGAGTCGGCGCAGCGGTGGGAGTGGAAGCCGGCGCGGATGTGGGTGATGTTGCCGCGTTTACCGCTACCGCTATAGGCTTCATTTTGTCCATGCTGTCCCACATATAAATCATTCTGCCCTCTTTCGGCTCAACTTCAATCGTATCGCCGCTCTTGACCTCTTGAATATCAATGCCCGTCAGCGTGCCGTTTTCGTCATAGTCAGCGATGATTATCACACCGCGTTCGTATGCCGTAACCGTGCTGTCCGAATAGGTAAAGCCGCTCGGTATAGGTGTCACCGTTGGTGTCGCTGTCGGAGCTGTGGTTGGCGTTATCGTGGGTGTTGTCGTCGGTGTCGCAGTCGGCTCTGCCGTTGCTGTAGGAGTCGGGCTTGATACCGTGTCAATACTCATCGACAGCGCGGTTATATATGAATATCTGTTATAGGTATACAATGCGTATGTATTGCCGCCTTTCATTTCATATTCGCCGGTGACAGCGGAGGAGGTTGTGGAATCGCATACGGTGTCCTCAGCCGCTTTATATAGCTTTGTTAAATCAAGTGTATCATAATCTCCCGCGTCCGCGCCGTAATTGTAGCCATATACTCTGCCGTGCGCATTGCTTGCCGCTGTAGGATATGAAATGGTTACATACAGTGTCGAATCATATGCGGGCGTTATCAATATATATCTTTCGGTGTCGGCTACACTTGTGCCGGGTTCCATAACACTCGGACTGGAAAAGTATATTCCGCCCTCCTCCGTCATATTATCGCCGGAGCCGAGTGATACGCGAATTGCCGCGTAATCGTCGCTGTAATCATACTTTTCGCCCGCCGAACCGGTGCCGATTTGCCAGGTATATTCTCCGCCGCTGTATGAGCCCTTTATTCCCTCAAATTCCTCGTGCGGATAGCTGTAGGAAAGGGATTTAACCGATGTCGGATTTGAACCGCTGTTGTAAATATAATACGTAACTCCCGCCTCTACATCAACCTCATATGATGTAGTCTCGGTCTTTGTGCTTACCGTCGCGGCAATCGCCGTGCCGTCAGTAAGGCTTGTGCCCATATACAAGGTTGAATTATTCCGCATAATTATTTCAAGCACAACGCTGCCGTCCTTATCGGGCGTAAACGCTATATACGAGCCGTCGCTGTATAAATCCATACCGTTGCCGCTCTCGGATATGCTCGACGAACCGGTGCCGAAATTGAGCGTTATCAGGTCATTATACGCGTATTCGCCGCTGTAATCGGCGTTATATGTATCGCTGTCAAGTCCCGTGAAATCATAAGTCACGGTATCGAGATTTTCATCATATTCAACCTCCTCGGGCAGAACCGTTATTTCGCCCTCATACGAAAACGTATATACGCCGCTGCCGACCGATATGGTTTGATATTCGCCGCCAATCGTTCCCTCGTCCGCGTTGCCGCTTTGCTCGACAAATTTGCCTTCACCGATAACAGGCAACGCGATTTCGGCGGTCATATTGGTGGGTACGGTTATATTGATTGTGTACTCTGTATCGTTTCGCTCATACGCGACCTTTACCGCACCGCGCTCTGTTTCGACGCTCGCGTCAAGGCTTGTAAGGTCTGTGTAAATCGGCGCGATTCTCACGCTTGACGCACCCGCGCCGGTTACGGTTACTCCCGCGAATGCTTCAAGCATATCCGCCGCCGCTGTCGCGCCCCAGCCGTGCGACTGCGAATTTTCGGTCGAGTCCGCGTCCCATGATTCAAATGTGAATGTATAATCGTTTGCGATCTCATTTGCCCAGCCGTAATCATTGGGTTCGGTAAAGAGCTTTAATAACGCCGTATTTTCACCCGCTACGGCAAGACCCTTAACCAATATATCCGCTGTCATAGGACCCTGGCGCATACCCATGTCCGCGACATATTCCGCCATTTCGTCCGCGTATTTCTCTGGCGCGACATCGAACGCAAGCGCATATGAGGTCGAGTGCTGCGACGCAGCAGATACCTGATTGCCGCTTGAATTTAAGCCGTCGCAGTATACGCCGTCAGAATTTATCAGCTTTTCGTTAATTGCCGCTTTAAGCGTTTCGGATTTTGCGCTGTAGCTTTCCGCGTCCTCGGTATAACCGAGCGCTTCGGCAAGCTCCGCCGTCACGTCAAACGCGCGTTTTGAGAGCATATTGACTGTAGTTCTCGCGCCCTCCTTTGTGCCGCTCCAATCATAGCCAAAGCGTCCCGACGACGGCCAATCGACTATGCCGTACATATAACTCGATGAGCTTTTCTCACCGCCGTAAAGCTTTGTTACAAGTCCGGTATCGGCGGAAATGTATTTTATAATATAGTCCGAAACGTTTTTCACATACGGGTACACCTTTTCGAGCAGTGCCGTGTCGCCCGTTTGCATATAGTAGTTGTATACCCAATAGGGGAAATTTATCGTGAAATCGGGAATATCGCGCGCTCCGTCACCGTTAGGATATACCGAGTTCATGCGACCCAAATTATCCTCGTCCGACCAATAGCGTTCGGCGGAGGCGATAAACTGTTCAATAGCCTTTTTGGTCGCCGCACGTTCGTATTGTGTCGCGACGGTCGCTTCGGAAATGTTTATCGAATCCTGTAAAAACTGTCCCTTTTCGCGCGTCGGCGTATCGACAAAGCTGTTTTGAATTGAATAGAGTGCGGAGCGTTTGAGCATATCATACACACTGTTCAGCATTTCATTTGACGTTTCAAGCGTGCTGCCGCGTCCCTCGGGAACAACGGTATGCACGATTTTCGCCGCGATTGTTTCCTCGGTAAATGTTTCGCCGCACGCGGGGATTGAAAGGTATCTGAATCCCAAATGATCCCACGCGTCATATACCTGCTCGCCGTCCGTTTGCGTATATTTCCAGGTCATTTTTGTGCTTTGCGTTTTTAAGTCGCTTGTCGCTATAGTGCCGCTTGAGGTCAGCTCATATCCCGCTTGAATAGTGTATGTTGTACCCGCAACGCCGTTTTTAAATGTAATCTCGGGACGAGCCGGAATTACCCTTCCGAAATCCGCTATTGTCGTGCCGTCCGAAAGCGTTGTCACCGACTCCGGATATACAAGCTCCGATGTTATTTTTGAAAGCTCGGGGTACATCGCCGTTATCGCGTCCGTTGTGTTTGTTCCGAGAACGGTCGCCGCGCTCCAATCCGACGCGTCAAAATCCGCTGTCGAAAAATCTGTCTGCGCGGCTTGGGCATTGTATTCCTCGACAAAATCACCCTCGCTGTTGCGCGTAGTTGTGCCGCCGAGCGGTACACTGTCACTGACGAGCCAATCCGAACCGGTCGCTATCGTATCGCACGTACCGTCGGTATAGTAGACATTGACGCGTCCGATAAATCCCGCGTCTGTCGCGGCTCTGCCTTGACCGG
The DNA here is from genome assembly GCA_021205715.1 of Bacillota bacterium. Classification (GTDB taxonomy): domain Bacteria; phylum Bacillota; class Clostridia; order UBA1381; family UBA1381; genus 12844. The sequence continues at coordinate 2,433 of JAJPXA010000045.1, read as the reverse complement.
AACCGTAGGTGCGCACAAGCGCACCAATCGTGATACTGTCCGCGCACGATTTTACCGCGTCAGTAACGTCCCAACCCTGATAGTGCGTTTCGGACGCATAATCAAAGCTCTGACCTCTGCCTATTTCAACGCCGTTTATGTAGAGGTCGTAATCTTGCTCGGCGGCAAAATATCCCCGTGCATATGCAACTGTTTTTGATGCGTCAATGCTGCCCGTGCCGCGCACATACCAGTAATGATTGTACTTTCCCTGCGATTTGTCCACGCCGCCCGTGCCATCGCTTATCCATGCGGCATTCCAGTTTTCATCAGCAATGCCCGTGGAAAATTCCGCCGTTTCGCTGTACTCGGACGCTTCGTCGTCCTTGTCCCATGTCCTCACGCGCCAGGTGTAGGGATGCCCCTCGGCGAGCGTATCACCGCCGTATGTAACATAGCTTTGTGCAGATGAGGCAACCTTGCCGCTGTCCCATACGTCCGTGTCCGTCATCGCGTCGGTTACGACAATTTCATATGCTGTTTGCACCTCGTTGTAATCGCTGTCGTTTACAATCCAGCCGAATGTGACATCCTCGACATTCAGCGGATTTTCCAAATCATTTGTCAAAAGTCCCGTCGGCGCGGACGGTGCGGTGTTTTCAGCCGCCGAAATAGGCACTGCCGGAAGCACAGCCGCCACGAGCGCCAACGCTGCAAATGCCGCCGCGGCTCTTTTTGATTTGCTCATAATATTTCCTCCCTCAAGGTTAAATTTATCTAATAATATTATATCAAATCCATCAGAATTTTTCCTTAAAAATAATTCTTAAATCTTTTAGAAATACGGAGGATATTCTTATTTTTGCGTATATATGAACTTTGAAAGCAAAATTTACCGTTCAATTTCGAAATCCTCCGGCGGGATAGCTTCGCGCACTTCCGTATAACGCGATTTTTGGTTTTCCGTTTCGGCAGTCAGCGCGTCATTTCTCGTTTTCAGTTTATACGCCGTTTCCGAATTACGGTTTAGCGTGTTTTTAACAGCCGTCAATTCGCTTTCGTCTGTACAATTCAATTCGCGGAGTATATCGGCAATTTGAAAATTCAGATTTTTAATGTCGGCGGTCAACTCGTCAATCTGCGTATCAATCTGATTACGTTTTCAGAGCTTAGAAGTTGCGAAGTAATATTGTTATTCGCTTACCCTTTGAAATAGAGTTCTTAATACCGACAGCAGTTTCAAAGCAAACAGCACTGTTTTAATACGAAAACCACAGTAATGAATATTGACATACGTTTATAAATGTGATAATGTTAAAACATATTGATGTAGGAGGAAACATAATGAGCAAGGCTGATGCCGATAAGCGGCACGAAAAAGCGGTGGACACATCGTATTAAACGCAATAATTTTTATCGATTACAATAGGTCAAATGTCTTGATAAATTTCTCGCTTGATGATATAATTTAAGAAAATACTGTGACTTTGAGGGATTTGCTGTGTACGAGCCGATATTTCAAAAAACCAAACAGATTGATATAACCGTAAGAGAATGCGATATGACGAATGATATGAAAAGACAGCATTACCACGATGGCTATGAAATATATTTACAGCTCGGCGGTGAGCGGTGCCTTACCTTCGGCGGCGAGGAATACACTCTGACGCGCGGCAGTCTTTTTGTGATAACTCCGTTTGTTCTGCATATGACCGTAAGCGCGGAAAATCCGTATTTTAAAAGGTATTTGTTAAATCTTTCACCGCTTGCGCTGTCGGCGGTTATGACCGGCGCGGAGACGGACGAGCTTTTTAAGGATATTCGCTCGTGTATGATAAATCTTGATGATGCACAGCTTGCCGCGGCTTACAATTATTTTGACCGGATACACAGGTATGCGGGAGATAAATCGCCGAAATCAAAAAAGCTTATGCAGATGTCCGCTGCGCTGCTTGTCGATTTTATCGCGTCAACCATAAAAAGACACCCGTCGGTCGATTTGCGTAAGGAGCAGGAAAACGTCAGCTCGCCGATTTATAAGGCGGTCGCGTACATAAACTCAAACTATGAGCATGAAATAAGCCTTGATTTTATAAGCGGCTATGTGCATATGAGCAAGTCAAACTTCTGCCTTGTGTTCAAAAAGACCATGGGTGACACGTTTGTGAATTATCTCAACGCCGTAAGGCTCTCGCAGGTGTATAAGCTGCTTACATCAACCGATATGCGGCTCAATGAAATCGCCGCGAAAACCGGCTTCGGCTCCGCCGATTATATGTCAAGAATATTCAAGCGTGAGCACGGTGTTTCGCCGTCGGAATTGAAAAAGACGCGTTAATAAAGCGCCGCGGGATTTTCACCTCCCGCGGCGCTCCTTTTTTTATTCGTTTGTATCATATGTAATTATATCGAAAAATAATAGAGATTTCCTTAATAAAATTCTTAACTTATATA
>JAJPXA010000174.1 GCA_021205715.1 Bacillota bacterium | reverse complement strand
CTCCAAGCCTATAACCTATAATTCCTACCTGTTTTATAGGTTAATAATACCACCGCCGCGCGTGTTTGTCAATAGTCTTTTTAAAATTTTTAACAAAAAAAGCCGTTTTTTAAAAAACGGCTTTTTCGATTATTCCTCAATAATACGCATTGTTTTAATTACCCAATCGTCAACGGGCTTATCGTCGTATCCTGTCGGAGCCTCGGCTATCTCGTCAACTACGTCCATACCGTCGATAACGCGTCCGAACGCGGCATATTCGCCGTCAAGATGCGGAGCGTCGTCGTGCATTATGAAAAACTGCGACGAGGCGCTGTTCGGGAACATCGTTCTCGCCATGGAGAGAACGCCGCGTTCGTGCTTTAAGTCATTTTTAAATCCGTTTGACGCGAATTCGCCCTTTATCGACGGAGCGTCCTTGTGGTTTCCGTCCGTGTCGTAGCCGCCGCCCTGAATCATAAATCCGGGGATTACGCGGTGAAAAATCAGTCCGTCGAAAAAGTTCGATTCTATAAGGTCGATAAAATTATCCACCGTTTTCGGCGCAATTTCCGGGTATAACTCGGCGGTAACAATTCCGCCGTTTTCCATTTCCATTTCAATCTTCATATTAAATCCTCTCTTGATTACAGCGACGCGGCGCTCGGCTCGGCGCTCGCTTTGCTGTCGCTGCTCTTATCTTTTGTTGTTTTATTATCGTCATCATCATCGTCCTTGACGCTTGACTTGCTTGATGTTTTGTCATCGTCATCGTCCTTGGCGCTTGACTTGCTCGTCTTATCATCATCATCGTCAAGGATTGAGGAGCTTCCAGTTTTTATTTTCACGGTTTTTATAACAACCGGAGTGACGGGCACATCCTCAAGTCCCGCCGATGAAACCGTGCCGGTTTTCACCGACGCTATATCGTCCACAACCTCAAGGCTTTCCTCGTCGGTTACCTTTCCGAACGCCGCGTATTCGCCGTCAAGATAGGTTGAGTCCTCCTGCACTATAAAGAACTGCGACGACGCGCTGTCGGGATCCTGCGTTCTTGCCATCGATATTACGCCGCGCGTATGCGAAAGGTCGTTCTCAAAGCCGTTTGATGTAAATTCGCCGTCAATCGTGTCCGCTTTAAGCGAGTTCAAATCCTCGTCATAGCCGCCGCCTTGAATCATAAAGCCCTCTATAACTCTGTGGAATATCGTTCCGTCATAAAATCCCTCGTCCGCAAGCTCCACAAAATTTTCAACCGTATCCGGCGCCAAATCGGGATAAAGCTCGAGGTTTATCTCATCGCCGTTTTCAAGCACTATTGTCGCTTCGACGGTGTTCTGAGTAAGCTCTTTAAGCTCCTTGCTTATCTTGGGCGAGCTTGTCGCGTCCGCACTTTTGTTTATCTTGGATGAGCTTGTCGCGTCCGCGCTTTTTGACGATGCGTCGTCCGACGCGACGCCGCACGACGACAGCGCCATAGACGCGGCAAGCGCCGCCGTGACAACATACATTATTTTTTTCATTATCCGTTACCTCCTATATTACAATCCTTAAATCAATTTTCCGACGAATTATCCGCGCCGTTCTCGGCGGTTTCATTTTCCGCGTTATTTTCCGGAGCTTCTTCCTCGTAATAATCCGTCTTTGCAAGGCTCACCACATTCACGCCGTCGCCCAAACGCATAAGCCTTACGCCCTGCGTGGCTCTCGACAGCGTGCTTATATCGCGGCAATGCATACGTATAATCACGCCCTCGGAGGTGATAAGCATAATATCATCATCATCCGTGACGGTCTTTATCGCCGCGAGCTTTCCGGTTTTTTCGGTCAGCTTATAGGTGAATATGCCCGTGCCACCTCGTGACTGTCCTCTGTATTCGCTAAGCTCCGTGCGCTTGCCGTAGCCTTTTTCCGTGACCGCCAAAAGACGGGTGTCGGGAAGAAGTATCGACGCGCCGATTACATAATCGCCCGGCTTTAAGGTTATGCCCTTTACGCCTCTCGACGTTCTGCCGGTGGGACGTATATCGCCGACCTTAAAGCGGATGGAGAGTCCGTTGTGCGTAGCCATTATCATTTCGGTTTCGTCGTTTGTAAATTTAACCGTTATAAGCTCGTCGTCCTCGTCAAGATTAATCGCCCTCAATCCGTTGGAGCGTATTCTCGAATACGACATAAGGTCGGTCTTTTTAACGATACCCTTTTTCGTTACAAACGTAAGGTACCAATTTTCCTCGAAGCCTCTTACGGCAATCATAGCCGAAATCTTCTCCTCGGGGTCAAGCTCAAGCATATTGACAATCGGCGTGCCCTTTGCCTGGCGGCTCGCCTCGGGTATGCGGTAGCCCTTAAGCGCGTACGCGAGTCCGCGGTTCGTGAAGAACAGGATAAGATTATGCGTCAACGCTGTAAGAATATGCTCAACGAAGTCCTCGTCGCGTGTCGTAAGACCGGACACGCCGCGTCCGCCTCTGTGCTGAGATTTATACGTGTCGACCGGCAGACGCTTTACATATCCGCGGTCGGTAAGCGTTATTATGACGTCCTCCTCTTTGATGAGCGATTCATCGTCAAGGTCGTCAAATATCGGATCGATTTGCGTGCGTCTTTCGTCGCCATATTTATTCTTTATATCCGTAAGGTCGGCTTTTACTATATCCAAAATCTTCGCCTCGCTCGCGAGTATTCCCTCAAGCTCGGCAATCTTTGCCACCAAATCGTTATATTCGTTTTCAATCTTCTCGCGCTCCATACCCGACAAGCGTCCGAGCTGCATCTGAACGATGGCGGTCGCCTGTATGTCGTCGATGCCGAACCGCGCTTCGAGCGCCGCCTTTGAGTCGGGAATGCTCTTTGACGCGCGAATGATGGATATTACCTCGTCGATATTGTCGATAACGGTTTTATATCCCTCCAAAATATGCGCGCGCTCCTTGGACTTATTCAGCTCGTGAGTGATGCGGCGCGTTATAACGTCCTCCTGATGAGCGATATAAAAGTCTATTATCTCCCTCAAGTTGAGGATTTTCGGCTGCTTATCGACAAGCGCCAGCAGTATAACGCCGAAGGTTTCCTGCATCTGCGTGAGCTTGTACAGATTGTTTAAAACAATCTGCGGGTTTGCGTCCTTTTTAAGCTCGATGAAGAAATGAATATTCTCGTCCGACTCGTCGCGCGTGGATGATATGCCGTCAATCTTTCCGTCGCGGACAAGCTCGTTTATATGGCGCTCGAGTTTGAGCTTATTCACCTGATACGGAAGCTCCGTAACGTGAATTCTGTAGCGGCCGTTGGCGCGTTCCTCAATTTCCGCTTTCGCGCGCATTATAATTCTGCCGCGGCCGGTGGTGTAGGCGGAGCGTATTCCGCTCATACCCATAATAATGCCCGCCGTCGGGAAATCGGGGCCCTTTATATAGGTCATAAGCTCATCTATTGAAATCATCGGGTCGTCTATAACCGCGATAATGCCGTCTATGACCTCGCTCAAATTATGCGGCGGTATATTGGTCGCCATACCTACCGCGATGCCTGACGAGCCGTTTACCAAAAGATTCGGGAAGCGCGAGGGAAGAACGTCCGGCTCGCGAAGCTTATCGTCGTAGTTCGGTACGAAATCGACGGTGTCCTTTTCTATGTCGGACAGCATAAGCGCCGCGATTTTTGACATTTTCGCCTCTGTATATCGGTATGCCGCGGGAGGGTCGCCGTCAATGGAACCGAAGTTTCCCTTAGGCTGAACAAGCGGATACCTGAGCGAGAAGCTTTGTCCCAAGCGAACCATAGCGTCGTATACCGACGCGTCGCCGTGGGGGTGATATTTACCCAAAACGTCGCCGACAACGGTAGCCGATTTACGAAAATCGCTTTCATAAAGCAAATTCGCCTCATACATATCGTAAAGTATGCGTCTGTGAACCGGCTTTAAGCCGTCGCGGACGTCCGGCAGGGCGCGGCTTACAATGACGCTCATAGCATAATCGATATATGCTTTTTTCATTTCATAATTTAAGTCGACATCCACAATCGTCTGATTTTCGATTACCGACATATCAAATTTCTGATCCTCTGTTTTTTTGGCCATTTTCATTCTCCTATCAATAATTGATGCGGCGCGCTTTTTCGCGCCGGTGAAATTCGCCGTTTTCAAAAACGCGCAAACCCCACATAAGCCTATACTTTTAACTTATAAATTATATCACTTTTTAACTGAAAAATCAAGGACTTACGGGGGTTTTGTTGAGATTTTGTCATTTTTTTATCATATTTCGTTCGATTTGATGCGGCATGGAGCAAAAACCGCGGTTTTGGGCGTAAAAAAAGCCGCCGGCATTTTGCCGGCAGCTTATCAGACCAATTTCTTGCTCAGCCATTTGCCGCTGTAATATCGGATAACCGGTATAAGCGCGCCGAAGCTCCACGCTATCGGAGTGGCGAGCCATATTCCGGTCGAGCCGAGCGGTATAACGAGAATATACGCGAAAACTATACGCGCTCCAAGCTCGGAAAGTCCGGCTATCGCGGAGGTATTCACATCCCCCGCGCCGCGAAGAAGATTTAAATAGCTTCGCATAACCGCCGCGACGCAGTACGCGACGCTTACGATAACAAGGTATCGCGAGCCTATCATTATCGATTCCTCACTGCTCAAAAACAGACCGAGAAGTGAGCGACGAAATATCACTATAAGCACCGCTATGACAAAGCACAGCGCGATAAGCGAAAACATAGTCTGATACAGTCCTTTGCGGATTCTGTCGATTTTTCCGGCGCCCATATTCTGACCCGTAAAGACGGAAATCGCGCTCCCCACCGAAACGACGGGCGCTATGGCGATGCTGTCAATCTTTGTGGCGGCGGTATAGGCGGCGATTGTCGCCGAGCCGAACGAGTTTACGAGCTTTTGAACGCTCAATCCGCCAAGAGAGAGCAGGCAGGATTCGAGCGCCGCGGGCAATCCGGTTTTTATAATGCGCAGCGCCGACATTTTATCGGGTTTGATTGAAATGCTTTCCAAATTAAGCTCGCGGCGGCGAGTATACATTACAATTATATTGAACACCGCGCTTACAATCTGCGCGATGCCCGTCGCAACAGCCGCGCCCGGGATTCCCCAGCGGAAAACCGCCACAAAAAGCAAGTCAAGCGCGACGTTCACAAAAGACGATATGATAAGCGCGGCAAGCGGCGTGCGCGAGTCGCCCAGACTTCGCAATACCGCGCTTGTCGCGTTGTAAACGGCGGAGCTTAAAACAAACGCGAATATTACTTTTATGTAGCCGGCGGAGCTGTCGATTATCTCATCCGGAGTCGAGAGGAGCGAAAGCAAGGGCTTCGAGAAAATCAGTCCCACCGCGGTTATTACCAAGGACATTATAAGCACTATATAACCCAAAGCCGTCACGGTGCGTTTCATACCGTCGTATTTGAGCGCGCCTATGTATTGCGAGATGATTATTCCCGCGCCGCTTGTAAAACCCATTACAAACGATACGAGTATTCCGGCAAGTCCCGAGGTCGCGCCGACCGCCGCGAGCGCGGTGTCGCCGACAAATCTGCCGACCACGTATGTGTCGACAAAGTTATACACCTGTTGGAATATGTTGCCCACAAGCATCGGCACCGCAAACGCCGCAATAAGCCGCAGCGGACTGCCTTTAGTCATATCTGATGTCATTTTGTTTACCTCGTTAAGTAAATTTTTTATGATTGTTTACTGTGATAAATTTGGGTTTAGATGTGTAACGCTTTGCGTTGAAAACCCCTCCGTCATTTGCTTTGCAAATGACACCTCCCCTAGTAGGGGAGGCTTTATGTAGCAGCCATTTAAGGCTCCCCTACTAGGGGAGCTGGCGCCGTTAGGCGACTGAGGGGTTTAAAAGGGACGTCGAGGGTTTTGACTTTGCGGAGCAAAATCAAGCGTCCCCTACGAAGTTTACTGTACTCAAAAGACAAAACGAAGTTTTGTCACGCAGGTCAAGGACTGCAAGTCCTTGCGGGTCCTTGATTTCGCTTTGCGAAATCAAATGAGGCAGAGCCTCGCATAACACTCACCTAAACCCAAATTTTGATTAACTTATAATAGCACCATTTAATTTATATGTCAATACCTTGAAAATATTTAATTTCTCTGTTATGTAGGTTTACAATAGATGTGTTACATCCCGCGATAATTTGTTACGAGATGAACTCATAACAAATCGTTGCGAAAAAAAAGGTATACAGGAACCCTGTTTTGTGTTATAGTTATGTTACCACCAAAAATATCACACAAAGGAGTTCCTGTATATGAATACTATAACACAAACTATGAAGTTTAGGCAAGCTTTAATTGAATATTCCTACAAATATGGTACCACAAAAGCCGCGATACGCTATAACACCACTCGGCAATATGTCTATTATTGGCGCAAACGCTATGACGGAACGCTTCAATCACTGGCAGATAAATCTCACAAACCGCACAGCCACCCAAATCAACACACTCCCGAGGAGCTGAAGCTCATATCCGATATGCGCCGCCGGAATCCTCATGACGGATTGGTTGTCTTTTGGGTTAAATTAAGGCAGCGAGGCTATACCCGCTCCATAACCGGACTTTACCGCGTCCTTAAAAAGATGGGCGCAATGGCTGTGAAGCCGCCCAATCCCAAGTATATACCCAAGCCTTACGAGAAAATGTTTTACCCGGGTCAGAGGGTTCAAATCGACGTAAAGGTTGTGCCGACAGCTTGTATCGTGGGCGATGCCAAAGCCGAGGGGCGGAAGTTTTATCAATACACGGCTATTGATGAATACTCGAGATTCCGCTATCTTGAAGCCTTCGAGGAACAAAGCACATACAGCTCGGTGGTCTTTTTGGAACACCTTATTAAAAAGTTCCCGTTTAAAATTGAGTGCGTCCAAACCGATAACGGCGCGGAATTCACCAAAGCATTAGGCAGCTCCGAGAATCCCACGCCGACGATGTTTGAAAAGAAGCTTGCGGAGCACGGCATACGCCACAAGCGCATCAGACCGTACACGCCACGGCATAACGGCAAGGTTGAGCGGTCACATCGTAAGGATAATGAATATCTCTATGCAACGCATACGTTTTATTCATTTGATGACTTTACAAAACAATTAAAGGTACATAACCGTAACTACAACAAGTTCCCTATGCGCCCGCTGAACTGGAAATCTCCCGCCGACTACATCAAAGCTTATCTCAATGATGGCGAGGTTTTCTAAAAAAATGTGTAACACATCATTGACAAACCTACATTTTGTGGATTTTTTGCGGGCGACCAATGGTCGCCCCTACGGAGGGGCGGGTCGTCGAGGG
>JAJPXA010000047.1:1086-7334 GCA_021205715.1 Bacillota bacterium | reverse complement strand
GGTTCAAGATCCCGAAATTTACGACGCGATACAGCTTGAAACGAACAGACAAAGAAACAAGATAGAGCTTATCGCATCCGAGAACTTTGTGTCCGAGGCGGTAATGGAGGCTATGGGCTCGCCGCTTACCAACAAGTACGCGGAGGGCTATCCCGGCAAGCGCTATTACGGCGGCTGTGAATACGTTGATATAGTGGAAAACGTCGCGATTGACCGCGCGAAAAAGCTTTTCGGCAGTGCTTATGCCAACGTTCAGCCGCACAGCGGCGCGCAGGCGAATATGGCGGTATTCTTCGCGCTTTTAACGCCCGGCGACACGGTGCTTTCAATGAGCCTCGCGCACGGCGGACATTTGAGCCACGGCAGTCCGGTTAATATGTCGGGCAAATATTTCAATATCGTCCCCTACGGCGTAACCGAGGACACGAACACGATTGACTATGACGAGGTCGCAAGACTCGCGCGCGAGTGCCGGCCGAAGCTCATATTAGCCGGCGCGTCGGCATACCCGAGAATTATCGATTGGCAAAAATTCGCGGACATTGCAAAAGAGGTCGGCGCATATTTTATGGTTGATATGGCGCATATCGCGGGACTTGTCGCGGCGGGAGTACACCCGACGCCGGTAGGCATCGCGGACGTCGTTACGACGACCACGCATAAAACCTTGAGAGGCCCGCGCGGCGGTCTTATCCTCACGAACGATGAGGAGCTTGCGAAGAAATTCAATAAAGCAATATTCCCCGGCATCCAGGGCGGTCCGCTTATGCACACAATTGCCGCGAAAGCGGTATGCTTCGGCGAGGCGCTGACGCAGAAATTCAAGGATGACCAGGTTCAGGTCGTTAAAAACGCGCAGGCGCTTGCGAACACCCTTACAGAAGAGGGCTTCACGCTCGTTTCAAAGGGCACGGACAACCACCTTATGCTTTTGGATTTGACGGACAAGGACATCACCGGCAAGGACGCGGAGCATATGCTTGACGAGGTCGGAATCACCGTAAACAAAAACGCGGTTCCGTTCGACAAGAGAAGTCCGTTCATAACAAGCGGCTTGAGAATAGGCACTCCAGCCACAACCGCGAGAGGCTTCAAAGAGGACGATATGGTCGAGGTAGGACACCTTATCGCGCTCACGCTCAAGGATTTCGAGGGCAATAAAGAAGAAGTTAAAACAAGAGTTGCCGCGCTGTGTGAAAAGCACCCGCTGTACGCGTAATCTCCGCGAAAAATACAGCGCGTTTGCGATTGATATATAATGCAGAATCCCCCGACGCGGATTAATTTCACGCGTCGGGGATTTTTACGCCGCAAAATTTCCAAAAAACTTATTGCTATTACGGCGCGTTTGTGTTAAAATATCCATAACATCTGACAGAATAGAGGGTCATACAATGATTTCGATAATAGATTACGGCGCGGGAAATCTCAAGAGCGTCAAAAACGCGCTCGATTATCTGGGCGCCGACTCGGTTATAACGGGCGACGCGAACATGATACTCGCCGCCGACAAGGTGATACTTCCGGGTGTCGGCGCGTTCGGCGCGGCTATGGATGCCCTGCGCTCCTCGGGACTTGACAGGGTAATACGAGAAACCGCCGACTCCGGCAAGCCGCTGTTGGGCATTTGCCTGGGACTTCAGCTTATGTTCGAGGAAAGCGAGGAAAGCCCCGGCGCGGAGGGACTCGGCATTTTCAAAGGCAAAATCGTAAAAATTCCCGACACGGGTCTTAAAATCCCGCATATCGGCTGGAACAGCATCACCCTAAAAAAGGAAAGCAAAATATTAAAAAAAGAAAACGCGTTTGTGTACTTCGTGCATTCGTATTACCTCAAAACCGACGATACGGATATAGTATCGGCAAGCACCGAATACGGCGCGGAGCTTGATATAGCCGTGGAGCGCGGCAACATTTTCGCGACGCAGTTCCACCCCGAAAAGAGCGGCGGCGCGGGAATACAAATACTTAAAAATTTCACGGAGCTTTAATTAACGCATAAATAAGAGCGCGTAAATAAAAGCGCATAGGAGATAAAAATGTACGCAAAAAGAATAATTCCCTGCCTTGACGTCAACCGCGGCAGGGTGGTAAAGGGAGTAAATTTTGTTAATCTGACCGACGCGGGCGATCCGGTCGAGTGCGCCGCGGCATATGACAAGGCGGGCGCGGACGAGCTTGTGTTTTTGGATATAACCGCGTCGTCCGACAACCGCGAAACGGTCGTCGATATGGTTGAGGCGGTCGCGCGGCAGGTGTTTATACCATTTACCGTAGGCGGCGGAATACGCTCCGCCGAGGATTTCCGCAAAATATTAAACGCGGGCGCGGATAAGGTTTCGGTAAATTCCGCGGCGGTAAAGCGTCCGGAGCTTATATCGGAGGCGGCGGCGCTGTTCGGAAGCCAATGCGTCGTCTGCGCGATAGACGCGAAGCGAAACAACGCCGGCGGTTGGGACGTGTATCTCAACGGCGGCAGAGTGAACACCGGCATCGACGCGGTAGAATGGGCGAAAACCGCCGAAAAAATGGGCGCGGGCGAAATACTTCTCACAAGTATGGACTGCGACGGAACGAAAAACGGCTACGACCTCGCTCTTACAAGACGCGTGTCGGAAAACGCGAAAATCCCCGTTATAGCCTCCGGCGGCGCGGGCAAGCTCGAGCATTTTTCCGACGCCTTCAAAATTGGCAAAGCGGACGCGGTGCTCGCGGCGAGCCTGTTCCATTTTAAAGAGATAGAAATCGCGGATTTAAAAAAATACCTCGCCGAAAACGGCGAGAGCGTCCGCGTATAAAATTAAGGTTTGGAGGAATTGTTATGGCAAGAAAATTAGGCAGACGCTTGGGCGAGGACACCCACATAATAAAACGCGGCGAGTTTTCACTCGAAACGGCGAAAATGTATATCGCGGCGACCATTGTGGTGTTTCACATCATCCCGCTGATATTCGTATTTATGGGCGATACGGGAATACAAATTTTAATTAATATTTTTCTGTTTACGATAAACATCATCGCGATTTTCGCGATAGGATTGTTTTACGGCGTAAGAATAGGCTTTAATTTCAAATTCCCGCTTGTAATGACGGTGATTTCCATATTATCCTATTTTTTCTATTACAGCAGTACATCCACAACCATCGACATAGGCACATACGCGGTCAACTACATTGCCACCGGAATGATTGTGCTTATTGTTTACGCCGTATTCTCATATGTGTCAACAATTATCGGCGGATGGCTAAAACGATTTTTTGTTTAATTGATTTATCAATCGATTAACAAATCGATTTCAAAAAGAGCGGCGGATTTTATCCGCCGCTCTTTTTCGCGCAAAAAAAACGAGGACATTGCGTCCTCGTCAAATATAAATTCTTATTTATTCTTAACCTGTAATTCTTTCATTGATATAATTCTCGTATGCTTCGTATGACTCCATTCGGTGTCGTTCTTCTTAAAGCATCCCACAAGCGAAATCGGCGCCCATGTGAAGTTGTAAAGCATATACCCCAGATAATACCATATCATATTAAGCTTTAACTCCCTGCGCTCGTATGACACGACAAACGGAACATAAAGCAGCTGTACAACCACTATCGCCTGCCAAATCCAGCTCGGGAATATGCTCATCGCAAAATCAGACGTCTGCAAAAATCCGACGTCCCCACCGAACGTTTCGACATAAGCGAAGAACGTTATCACCGCGAGCGCTATTATTCTTATAGGCTGAACCAAATATGTAGCGCAGTCAATGCACGAAAATCTTCTTTCCTTAAAGCCCTTCTTTATGAGCTTCCAAAAATATCTCGATGCGACATCCCAATGTCCCTGCATCCAGCGCACCCTCTGACGCCACGACTGCGCGAGCGTGAGGGGCTTTTCGTCGTATATTTTCGCGTCATACGCGAAAGCGACCTTTTCGCCGTTAAGGCTCAGCTTCATTGTGAACTCCATATCTTCCGTAAGGCAGGTTGCGCCCCATCCGAGCTTTTTAAGCGTATCGAGAGCTATTATAAATCCCGTGCCCGACAGCTCGCAGGACAAACCGAGCTTATATCTCGAAAGCTGGAATGTTCTGTTATTGTTCCAGAAGCAGTATGAATACGACGCCGTAATCCACGAATCATATGGGTTTTTGCTGTCCAAGAATCCCTGAACAACCTTGAATCCCTGATTTGCCTTTTTGTTCATAGCCTTAAGAAAGTTTTTATCGACAAGGTTATCCGCGTCAAATATAGAAACATAATCGTACTTGTCGCCCATCTCGTAAAGCCTTTCAAACATCCACTCGAGCGCGTATCCCTTGCCGCGTTTTTGAGCGTCCGTTCTCTCGTACACAATCGCTCCGGCATCGCGCGCTATTTTGGCGGTGTTGTCGGTGCAGTTATCGGCGATTACGTATATATCGTAAAACTCCTCGGGGTAGTCCAACTCCTGCAAGGACTTTACCATATTCGATATCACCTGCTCCTCGTTGTGCGCCGCAACCAAAAGAGCGAATTTATGATTTTTGTTCGTAATTTGCTTGTGCTTATCCTTTATGGGCAAGAACCCCGCCAATCCGACAAAGAAGTAATACAAGCCTATTGTAAGCGCGAAAACCTGCAAAATTACGCTCAACACTGTCAATAAAATATTACCATCCGACATATTCATTCCTCCTCCGTAATATCCACAGGCTATTGTACTACTTTTGTTTAAAAAAATCAATAGGGAATTTTAAAATTGTTGCTTTTTTGCAAAAAACACCTCATATTGACGCTCGGATTTGGTATAAATATGCGAACGGCTGTTTTTAATCGCGAAAACGTATTGATTTTGAGGCGAAAATATGATAATGTAAAGCAAAGACTTGCGAGGAGCGGAGGGATATTTATGAACATTATGATTACGGGCGGCGCCGGATTTATCGGCACAAATTTTACATATTATATGGTAAACAAATATAAAAATTACAATATCACGGTTTTGGACAAGCTCACATATGCGGGCAAGCGGGAAAACCTCGCGCCGATAGAAAGCGAAATACGCTTTATCAAAGCGGATATCGCCGACAAGGACGCGGTTTGCGCGGCGTTCGAAAGCGTGAAACCCGACATTGTCGTAAATTTTGCGGCGGAAAGCCACGTTGACCGCTCGATAGAAAACCCCGGGATTTTTTTGAAAACCAATATCCTCGGCACGCAAACGCTTATGGACGCGTGCATAAAATACGGCGTAGAGCGTTTTCATCAAATTTCCACGGACGAGGTATACGGCGACCTGCCGCTCGACCGCGCGGATTTAAGCTTCGACGAAAGCTCGCCCATACGCGCCTCAAGCCCGTACAGCGCGTCAAAGGCAAGCGCGGATTTGCTCGTTTCGGCATACGTGAGAACCTACGGGCTCAACGCGACAATCTCCAGATGCTCCAACAATTACGGTCCGTACCAATTCCCCGAAAAGCTGATACCGCTCGTAATATCAAGAGCGCGCGAAAACAAGCCCGTGCCCCTTTACGGAAACGGACTTAACGTGCGCGACTGGATTTACGCGGAAGACCATTGCTGCGCGGTAGATATGATAATTCATTCCGGCAAGGCGGGAGAGGTATATAATGTAGGCGCCCGCGCGGAAATGGCGAATATCGACGTGATAAAAACCGTATTGAGCCTTATGGGAAAGGACGAGAGCCTTATAACCTACGTCGAGGACAGAAAGGGTCACGATTTAAGATACGCGCTCAACCCCGCAAAAATCCAAACAACCCTCGGCTGGCAAAGCAAAACAGATTTCAAAACCGGCATCAAAAAAACCGTAAACTGGTACCTCGAAAGGTTTTAGGAATTGTTGACAAAATCCGCGTTTAATCAAATTCACAAAAAATCTTGACAAGTACAACAAGATATAGTACAATACAGATAGTGAAAGGCAAACTCATTCGGTTGAGTGCCGTTATGTGATTATAAAAACCGCCATTTTTCAGCACTTATGGCGGTTTTTGCTTGCTTTTAAGCCGCTTTTTCGGCAAAGGCAAGCAAAATTATGACAACAAAAATAATTATTTTAACAATCTTTTTCATCATATAGCGCCACCTCCTTTACATCAAGTAAGATGTATAAGTGATGTCGGCGCTCAACCGCCGGTATAAACCGTAAGTTTGCCTTTCGGGAAAAATTATACCACCAAACAAGAAAAAAGTCAAAATATATACAAAATTGTAAGATTTATGTAAAAATATAATTATGTGAATTTAACAAATCAA
>JAJPXA010000047.1:0-1076 GCA_021205715.1 Bacillota bacterium | reverse complement strand
TCAAGCGTATGTTATAATATAGATGAAATTTTTTGGAAAGAAGGTTATTACAAAATGAAAATTGCTTTAATCAACGAAAACAGCCAGGCTGCTAAGAATTCTATCATAGAGGAAACCTTGAAAAAGGTTGTCGAGCCGTTGGGACACGAGGTATACAACTACGGAATGTATACGGCTGACGATGCCGCTCAGCTTACATACGTGCAGAACGGTATTCTCGCGGCTATATTGCTTAATTCCGGCGCGGCGGATCTCGTAATCACAGGCTGCGGCACGGGCGAGGGCGCAATGCTCGCGTGCAACGCGTTCCCGGGAGTTTTCTGCGGACACGTTGTTGACCCGACAGACGCTTATCAGTTCACACAGGTAAACAACGGCAACTGTATCGCTCTTCCCTTCGCCAAAGGCTGGGGCTGGGGCGCGGAGCTGAATCTTCAGTACGTGTTCGAGAAGCTGTTCGTTGACGAGTGGGGCGGCGGCTACCCGAAGGAAAGAAAAGAGCCGGAGCAGAGAAAAGCCAAGATTTTGACCGAGGTTAAAAAGGTAACTCAGCGCGACCTGCTTGACATTTTGCCGGAGCTTGACCAAGACCTTGTAAAGGGTGCGGTAGCGGGCGAAAAGTTCAGCGACCTCTTCTTCGCGAACTGCAAATGCGACAAGATTGCGGCATACGTAAAGACTTTGCTGTAATTTCAATAAGGGGCTTTGCCCCGTCATTCAACGTTTCAGCGGCGGATACCTGATTTGTTTGCAAATCAAAGCCGCCAATGAAAAAAGTAAGCGGAACCCGCCGCCTATAGAGGCAGGGACATCTTACTTTTAGTTATATTAAACTTCAAACAGCCGCAAACACAGCTTTGCGGCTGTTTTTTTGCGCGGATGCCGCCGCTTCCCGAAATTTTCCGATAAATTTTTGTAAAAATGCGCCGAAAATCCAAATATTATCTTGACATACAGAAAATAATATGTTAAGATAAGCTCAATAAAAGGGAGTAGCTTGCGCCCGCGCTTCTATGGGGCGGCTTTATCGGGCGTAATATGATGTCGTCAGTACGATTGAGTTTTCGAGGCAAATC
>JAJPXA010000097.1:5688-7353 GCA_021205715.1 Bacillota bacterium | reverse complement strand
TCCCTTGTCCCCGGAATACGCTTATCGACGGTTATGTAATCTATAAGTGTTTCCACAATTTCGCGGTTTAACCGGTCAAGGTTGGTGTACTTTTCCACAATTTCACGACGGTTATCTCCCTCCTCAATTTTTTTCACTAATTCGCTTAATTGCCTTTGACTGTCTGCTACTGTTTTTTCCAAACGGCTGCGTTCGCTTGTAAAGCTTTTTGACATCTCCGCAAAATCATTTTCGCTAATAATTCCTTTGACCTTATCCATATAAAGCTCTCGGATACCTTTTGAGTATTCGTCAATCTTTTTTTCATAAGCTGCAATATCGGATTTAATACGTTTCCTTTGCGTTTCTAAATTATCGCAAAATTCAATGCCCCGCTCCAATTCGTCCTTATCGAGAAATTCCTTTGCCAAACGGTTAAGCTCATCGATAACAATCTGCTCCAGCTTCGGGACGGAGATAAACGAGCCTATGCAGGCATCCTTTGCGATGTGCCTGTTTGAACATTGAAGATAACGTCTTTCGCCGCTTTTTGATGAGCGCATTGTATAACCGCAGTTTGCGCAGCGCACCTTTTTCGCGAACAGCCCTATTTCACCCGTATAACACGGTTTTGCCTTTTCGGCAATCATAGTCTGCACTCTGTCCCATAATTCGCGGTCAATAATCGGCTCGTGAGTACCCTCCACGATATACCATTCGCTTTTGGGACGCGGCTTGTTTTGCTTTGTTTTGTAAGAAATGCTCCCGTATTTCCCCTGCACCATATTTCCGATATAAATTTCGTTTACAAGCATATCGGATATTGCAAAGTATTTCCACAATGTACTGTTCTTTCGCGTCGGCTGCTTATAACGCAGACCGTGCAAACGCTTGTACTCGGTCGGATTGGGTATTCCTCTGTCGTTTAGCATACGGGCGATTGCCGTTTTTCCATATCCTTGCGAGAACAGTGTAAACACCTCCCGCACAACGGCGGCGGCTTCCTCATCGATTATAAGATGTCCCTTTTGGTCGGGGTCTTTTTTATATCCGTAAAGCGCGAACGCTCCGATATGATAACCGTTTTGCCGCCTGCTCGTTAGAACGCTTTTTATATTTTCCGACATATCCTCCAAGTACCATTCGTTCACAAGTCCGTTTATCTGACGGGACTTTTTGTTGCCCTTATTGGCGGTATCGGCATTATCGACAATACTTACAAAACGAATACCCCATATCGGAAATAACCCGTGTATGTATTTCTCAACCAACTCCAATTCACGGGTAAATCGTGACTGTGTTTTGCAAAGTACAATATCAAATTTTTTCTCTTCCGCGTCTTTCAGCAGTCGATTAAATTCAGGACGCCGCCTGTCGGCTCCCGCGTAATCGTCATCGGAATATATGTTATAAAGCTCCCACCCCTGTTCCATAGAGTATTGCAGCAGCATTGCTTTTTGATTTTGTATGCTGCCCGAATCATCTGATTCATTTTGTTTGTCCCTATCTTCCTCGGATAAGCGGCAATATATGGCTACTTTCATTATAAACATCTCCTTAAAGATAGAACAAACCGCTTTTCAGACATTCAATAAGGGGCAAAGCCCCGTCATTCAACGTTAGTTATTATATCACGATTTTCGATGTTTGTCATTTGCCGCAGGCTATTCCCTTATTTTTTCCAAA
>JAJPXA010000097.1:0-5678 GCA_021205715.1 Bacillota bacterium | reverse complement strand
AAACTGTTTACAAGCTCAATCCACTTTTTTGTAAATTGGCTTTTGGATATAGTGTTTTCACCACTTTTGAAAACACTTTTACATATATTTTTCCCCTGTTCATATTGATTCATATTAACACCCGCTTTCCGAATTTACAGTTATACTATATGAACAGCGGCAAGTCCGTTATCACTTATTTTAATATACATACATCAAAAAAGGCGATTCATCATTGCGTGAATCACCTTTATCTCACATTAAATCAAATGATTTGGAGTTATTTAAGTATGGCATCCGTCTGAATTTTATTCTTTATAGGCTATGGTACCGCCGCCTACTACCGTATCACTGTCGTACAAAACTACGGCTTGCCCCTTTGTCACGGCTCGTTGCGGCTCATCGAATACAATCCGCAGCTCGGTTTGCGATATTTGCTCGGCTGTCGCCCATTGTTCCTCTTGCCGGTATCGGGTTTTTGCCCTCACTCTCATTTTGCCGTCGATTTCGGGAATCGAAATAAGATTTATGTCGTTTGCGACAAGCGTTTTTGAATACAAATCCTTTTCATCGCCCAAAACCACCGTGTTTGTTTCGGGGTTTATTTCACAAACATACATCGGCGCGCCAAACGACAGCCCCAATCCCTTGCGCTGACCCACGGTATAGCGTATAATTCCTTTGTGCCTGCCGATTACATCTCCGCCGCGAGTTATAAAATCCCCCTCGGGATATGTTTTGCCGATATACTCTTCAATAAAATCCGAATAAGTCCCCTGCCGAACGAAGCATATGTCCTGACTGTCGTGCTTTTCGGCATTTATAAAGCCGTGCCTTGCCGCGATTTCGCGAACCTCGGATTTGGTCATATCCCCGAGCGGAAAAAGTGTGTGCGCCAGCTGCTCCTGCGTCATAGAATAAAGAACATAGCTTTGGTCTTTTGTTTCGTCAATACCCTTTTTCAGAATATATCTTCCGCTTTCACCGTCAAATCCAATTCGCGCATAATGCCCCGTTACGACGTAATCAAAACCGATCTGCCTTGCACGTTCAAAGAGCTTGTCAAATTTAAGATACCTGTTGCAGTCTATACACGGATTCGGTGTCGCGCCGTTTTCGTAGGCTTCAACAAACCGTTTAATCACAGTTTCCTTAAACCTATCCGAAAAATTAAACACGTAATACGGAATACCCACGGAATAGGCAACGCTCCTCGCATCCTCCGTATCCTCCAAAGAACAGCACGTATGCTCACGGCTGATGCCGATGTCCTCGTTTTGAAACAGCTTCATTGTAACGCCTATACAGCTGTAATTTTTTTCGCGCATCAACAGCGCCGCAACGCTCGAATCCACGCCGCCGCTCATAGCTATAACCGCTTTGTTATTCAAATCATATCAACTCCCTGTCAATTATCCGTACAAGCGCTTACTGAAATATCTGTCCCCGCGGTCGGGGAATATTACCACGATATTGCCCTTTGCGCCCTCGCGCGCAAGCTCTAATGCCGCCGCCAATGCCGCGCCGGACGACGTGCCGGCAAAAATGCCCTCCTTTTCCGCAAGCAGTCTTGCCCCGCGAAAAGCGTCGGAATCGTTTACCTTAATCACCCTATCCACCAACGACATATCCATTGTATCGGCGATAAAATCGTTTCCTATGCCTTCGATATTATAGTCCCCGTGTTCGCCGCCGCCCATCGTCGAGCCGACTGGGTCGGCTAAAATACCTTGAATTTTCGGATTTCTCTCTTTTAAGTATTTAAGCACTCCCGTGTATGTACCGCCGCTTCCCGCGCCCGACGCGACATAATCGATTTTCCCGTTTAAGTCATTATATATTTCAGGCCCCGTTGTTTCGTAATGCGCGAGTGGATTGGACGGGTTTCTGAATTGCCGCAGCAACACGGCATTCGGAATTTTTGCTATAAGCTCATTCGCCTTATTTTCCGCTTCAAGCATTCCGCCCTCGCGCGGCGTGTTTATAATTTCCGCACCGAGCGCGCGCATAAGCGTCTGTTTTTCCTCCGAAAATTTCGTCGGAACAACAAAAATGATTTTATAGCCCCTATTAAGCGCGGCAAACGCTATGCCAAGACCCGTATTTCCCGCCGTTGCTTCGATTATTGTGCCGCCCGACTTTAAAATCCCCTTTCTTTCGGCATCCTCTATCATATATTTCGCGGTGCGGTCTTTTACGCTGCCCGACGGATTCCAAAGCTCCAGCTTGGCGAATACGCTTACGCCGTCGGGAACGGCGATATTATTCAGCTTTACCGTCGGTGTGCCGCCTATAAGCTCCTGCATCGATTCATAATAGCTCATAGTGTTTCGCTCTCCTTAATCGCATTATCCAAATCGGAAATTATATCATCGATATTTTCAATTCCAACAGAAAGCCTGATAAGACCGTCGGTAATACCGACCCTCTGTCTGATTTCATACGGAATCGACGCGTGCGTCATACTCGCGGGATGGCAAACGAGCGACTCAACACCGCCGAGGCTCTCCGCAAGCGCGACAAGACGCAGACTTTTAAAAAATTTTTTTATATCGTGATTTTCCTTTAATTCAAACGAAATCATCGCGCCGCCGTTTTTTGCCTGACCTTTATTTACCTCATATCCCTGCGCGTCGGGGAGTCCGGGATAATACACATTCTTTACGCCGCTGTGCTTTTTCAGATGCTTCGCCGCTTTTACGGCATTTTCGACGTGCCTGTCCATTCTTACTCCGAGGGTTTTTATTCCTCTTATCAATAAAAACGAATCGAACGGAGCAAGCACACCGCCGGTTGAATTTTGAATAAACGCAATCCTTTCGGCAAGCTCCTTTGAATTTACAACGACCAAACCCGAAACCACATCGCTGTGCCCGCCGAGATATTTTGTTCCGCTGTGAATAACAATATCCGCTCCAAGCTCTATTGGTCTTTGCAGATACGGCGTCATAAACGTATTGTCCACAATCGATAAGATCCCGTGCTTTTTCGCAATATCGGACACTGCCTTTATATCGGTTATTGTAAGCAGCAGATTCGCGGGGCTTTCAACTAAAATCGCCTTAACATCCGGCGTTATTTTCTTATCCAACGCATCAATATCGGTTGTGTCCTCGATTGAATATGTAATATCAAAATTCTTAAACACCTTGTCAAGAACTCTGAATGTGCCGCCGTAAACATTGCTTGAAATTATGACCTTGTCGCCGCTTTCAAAAAGGCTTAAAACCGCTGTAATCGCCGCCATTCCCGAGGCGAACGCAAAACCCGCCGTTCCTGTTTCAAGCTCAGCGATAAGAGCTTCAAGCGCCGCCCTTGTCGGATTCCCCGTTCTTGAATATTCCCATTCGGGATTTTCGCCGAGTCCCGTTTGCCGGTATGTCGAGGTCTGATATATCGGCACATTAACCGCGCCCGTATGCTTATCCGTTGTGTTTCCGCCGTGTATTAAGGCTGATTCTATGTTTTGATAACTTGACATTTTAAATTCCTCCGTTAAATCAATTTTCTTATCAATTTTCATAATAAAGTTTGTCCTCCGACCAATCCGAGAGAACCGCAAGCATATCCTCCGCAACATCTCTTGCACCCTCAATGTCGTGTTCCTTGTAATTTCCGCATTCCTCACGCCTGCTGCCCGGAATAATACCGTTAAAATCCTTTATAAATTCAAAGGATTGCTTGACAAGCCGTATCGCGTTTTCATAGCTTATACTCTCGCGCAGTAAAAGGTAAAATCCCGTCCGACAGCCCATAGGCCCCACATAAATAACATTTTCCGCATAGGGTGAGTTTCGCGCATATGTCGCAAACAGGTGTTCAAAGGTATGAATTGCTCCGTTTGAGAGGTAATCGCCGCCGTTCGGCTTTTTCATCCGTATATCATAGGTGATAACATCTCCGTCCGTCCTTGAAATATACATACCCTTTTTCAGCTTATCGTGATTTACCGTAAAGCTCGCTATTCTTTTCACTTTTTGTCCGCCTCCTTCAACAATGATAACGTATCCGCAATATCCGTCTGCTCCCACGGCAATTCCTTTCGCCCGAAATGTCCGTTTGCAGCCGTATCCGCATAAATCCCGAGCCTGAGATTAAACCGTTCTATTATGCCGCCGGGACTCAAATCAACAAGCGAGCGCACCGCTTCTTCGATTTTATCGACCGATACGGTTTCCGTTCCGAATGTGTTTATACTCAAGCTGACCGGCTGTGCCACGCCTATTGCATATGCAATTTGGATTTCCGCCTTTTTTGCAAGTCCCGCTGCGACGATATTTTTCGCAATATACCTTGCGGCATAAGCGGCGCTTCGGTCAACCTTTGTCGGGTCTTTACCCGAAAATGCCCCGCCGCCGTGATGCGCGGCTCCGCCGTAAGTATCGACAATGATTTTTCTGCCCGTTAAGCCGCTGTCGCCCACGGGACCGCCTATCACGAATCTGCCGGTCGGGTTTATAAGAAATTTTGTTTCACTGCTTAACAGATTTTCGGGTATTACCGGCTGTATTACATACTTCCTAATGTCATCGTGTATTTGCTTCTGCTCCACATTCTCATTATGCTGAGTTGAAATGACAATAGTATCTATTAACGTCGGTTTGTCGTTTTCATATTTAATGCTGACCTGTGTTTTACCGTCCGGTCGAAGATAAGGGATTACATTATTTTCTCTTACCTCCGTAAGCCTTTTTGAAAGAGCGCGGGATAAATATGCCGCAAGCGGCATAAGCTCCTCCGTATCATCCGAAGCATAGCCGAAAACCATTCCCTGGTCGCCTGCGCCGAGCTGTTCCTTATCATTTTTATTTCTTGCTTCGAGCGCCCGGTCTACTCCTTGAGCAATATCGGGCGACTGCTTATCCAAAAGATTTATTATTGCTGCCGTATCAGCATGAAAACCAAGCTCGGCTTTATTGTACCCGATTGATTTAACGGCATTTCTCACAACGCTTTCAATATCAACTTCCGCGTCGGAGGATATTTCGCCGAGCAAAACAATCGTGTTATTTTTAACTGCCGTTTCCGCCGCCACTCTCGCATTTTCATCCTTGCTTATATACGCGTCAAGTATCGAATCCGATATAATGTCGCTTACCTTGTCGGGATGTCCCTTAGTTACCGATTCCGATGTAAATATGTGTGTGTTCATTTGTTTCATCTCCTTTACCGTGCTTATAAAATGTATATTTTCAAACGCTCTTTGTCCGTCCTCTCTGCCGTCAAAGAATTTTGCCTGTATATCCTTCGGCGCAAAATGCTCCTTTATGCTAAAGTTGTGGCGATTCAGCGCGTTTTCAAGCTCGCCTATCGAAAAGCCGTGCCGCATCGGCTCGCCTAAGCTTTCCGTTATTTGTGTAAGCCTTTGCACCCTTTTTGCGCCACGCTTTGAGAATGTTGTTTCATCGGGATAATCAAAGACGATTTCGCTTCCCGCCGGCGACAGCTCCGAAATATTTTTCAGCGTATCCTCAAACACGCTTAATGTCAGATAATATGTAACTCCGAGAATGGCGAAAAATGCGGGGATTTCGGGATTAAACCCCGCTTTTATCAATACCTTTTTCATATCGTCCTTTGCAAAATCAATCGGAACGAATCTGACATTTTCGGGTATATTCCATTCAAGCTCCTTAATTTTTTTGAGCTTATATTTTTGAGTATCGGGATGGTCTAATTCAAAAATACGTATATTATCA
>JAJPXA010000154.1 GCA_021205715.1 Bacillota bacterium | reverse complement strand
ACTCAAATATGACAAATGTTATAAAAATGCGCTTGGGATTTGACAAACATATGCTTATGGATGTATAATATTAGGAAATACGGAATTATTAAGCATAGATTTGACAAAACACCATAACTAAGAGGTGTGAACGGGAGAAATGACAATGTCTAAAAAGAACTACGGAAACGAAAGCATAACAAGCCTTAAAGGCGCGGACAGAGTAAGAAAGCGTCCGGCGGTTATTTTCGGCTCGGACGGACTTGAGGGCTGCGAGCATTCGTTTTTTGAAATACTTTCAAACTCGATAGACGAGGCGCGCGAGGGTTACGGCAGCGTTATAGAAATAACGCGGTTTTTGGATAACTCGCTTGAGGTCGAGGACTACGGACGCGGAGTCCCGCTCGATTACAATGAGAAAGAGGGACGCTATAACTGGGAGCTTGTTTACTGCGAGCTTTACGCAGGCGGAAAATACGACAACAACAAAGGCGGTATGTATGAGTACAGCCTCGGCTTGAACGGCTTGGGCGCGTGCGCGACACAGTATTCGTCCGAATACTTTGACGTAAGAGTCGTGCGCGACAAAACTGAGTATACCCTGCATTTCAAGCGCGGCGAGGTTGTCGGTGAGCTTGAAAAAAAGCCCGCAAAAAGCGGCAAGACCGGCACAACGCAAAAGTGGAAGCCGGACAGCGACGTATTTACCGATATAAACATACCGCTTGAATTTTTCCAAGATGTTTTAAATAAGCAAGCTATGGTAAATGCCGGCATTAAATTCGTGCTTTACAACCAGACCGAAAACGGTATGGATATGTACGAGTATTATTACGAAAACGGCATAGTCGATTATTTAAGCCGCGCTGTCGGCGAAAACGCGTTCACCTCAATCGAAACGTGGGATATGGAGCGCGAGGGACGCGACCGCGAGGACAAGGACGATTACAAAATGAAAATGCAGATTGCGTTCTGCTTTTCGAGCGCGGTAAGCCTTATAGAATACTATCACAATTCCAGCTACTTGGAGCATGGCGGCTCGCCGGACAAGGCTGTAAGAAACGCGTTTGTGTATTCGATAGACAAATACCTAAAGGCGAACGGCAAGTACAACAAAAACGAGTCCAAAATAAACTTTACCGATGTTGAGGACTGCCTCTGCCTTGTCATAAACTCGTTCTCGACGCAGACAAGCTATGAAAATCAAACCAAAAAGGCGATAAACAACAAGTTTATTCAAGAGGCTATGACCGACTTTTTGCGTCAACAGCTTGAGGCGTATTTCGTCGAGAACAAAACCGACGCGGAAAAGATTGCAAATCAAATACTTATAAACAAGCGCAGCCGCGAAAACGCGGAAAAAGCGCGAATTGACATAAAGAAAAAGCTGACAGGCTCGATGGACGTCACAAACAGGGTTGAAAAGTTTGTGGACTGCCGAACAAAGGACGTTGAGAAGCGGGAGCTTTATATAGTTGAGGGCGATTCGGCGCTCGGCTCGTGTAAGCTCGCGCGCGACGCGGGATTTCAGGCGATAATGCCGATACGCGGAAAAATATTAAACTGCCTGAAGGCGGACTATCCGAGGATTTTCAAGAGCGATATTATAGTGGATTTGCTCCGCGTATTGGGCTGCGGTGTTGAGATAAAGTCAAAGCACAATAACAAGCTCGACGGCTTTGATATAAACAATCTTCGCTGGAGCAAGGTAATACTTTGTACCGATGCGGACGTGGACGGTTTTCAGATAAGAACGCTGCTTTTGACTATGATTTACCGCCTTACGCCGACGCTTATAGAAAAGGGCAAGGTGTATATCGCGGAATCGCCGCTGTATGAGATAACGATTACAAAGACAAAGCGCCGCGGTGAAAAGTTTTTCGCGTATACCGACGCGGAGCGCGACAAAATCCTTGCAAAGCTCAACGAGGACGGGCTTACAAAGGATCACGACGATTACGATATTAAGCGCTCAAAGGGACTCGGTGAAAATCAGCCGGAAATGATGAGCCTTACGACGATGCATCCCGCGACACGGCGGCTTATACGCGTTACACCCGAGAGCATCGAAAAGACGGCAAGAATGTTTGATATTCTGCTCGGTGACAATTTACAAAGCCGCAAGCAATATATAGAGGATAACGGAAGTCTTTATATGGAAATGGTGGATTTGTCGTAACCGAAAAACACGGTTAGAACAGTATAGGAAAGGGAAAAGAGGAAATGCCAAGAAAGAAGAAAAACGCGGAGCCGGAGGTTATAGTAAGCGCGCCGATAGAGGATCAGGCGATAACGGAAACGCTTGAAAAAAACTATATGCCCTACGCTATGAGCGTTATAATTTCAAGAGCCATACCCGAAATCGACGGCTTAAAGCCGGCGCACAGAAAGCTCTTGTACACGATGTATAAAATGGGACTTTTGGGCGGCAAGCTCACGAAATCGGCGAATGTAGTCGGACAGACGATGAAATTAAATCCGCACGGCGATGCGTCCATTTATGAAACCATGGTGCGCTTGACACGCGGAAACGAGTCGCTTTTGCACCCGCTTGTTGAGTCGCAGGGTAACTTCGGTAAGCAGTATTCGCGAGATATGGCGTACGCCGCGTCGCGTTATACCGAGGTAAGACTGGAACCGATATGCGAGGAACTGTTCCGCGATATTAACAAAAATACGGTTGAGTTTGTCGACAGCTATGACGGCGAGATGAAGGAGCCGGTTATGCTCCCCTCGGCGTTCCCGAACATATTGGTAAACCCGAACCAAGGTATCGCGGTCGGTATGGCAAGCAATATATGCTCGTTTAACCTCAAGGAGGTATGCGAGGCTGCAATCGCGATAATGAAGAAAAAGAGCATAACCACCGATGAAATTTTAGATATTATGCCCGCGCCCGATTTTCCGCTGGGAGCGACAATAATATATTCGCGCGACGAGATGCGCACGATTTACGAAACCGGCAGGGGCAGCTTTAAAATGCGCGCGGTTTATAATTACGACAAGGCGAATAACTGTATAGAGATAACCGAAATTCCGTATACAACCACCTCCGAGGCGGTTATCGGCAAGATTATGGACCTTATAAAGGCGAATAAGCTAAGGGAAATATCGGACGCGAGAGATGAAACGGATTTGAGCGGCTTTAAGATAACGCTCGATTTAAAGCGCGGAACCGACCCCGAGCAGCTTATGGCAAAGCTCTATAAAATGACGCCGCTTGAGGACTCGTTCGGCTGTAATTTTAATATACTTATAAAGAACAGACCCTACGTAATGGGCGTTAAGGAAATCTTGGAGCATTGGATAGATTTCCGTATGGACTGCACCAAGAACAGCATACGCTACGATATTGACAAAAAGAGCGCAAAGCTGCATCTTTTAACGGGTCTTAAAAAGATATTAATGGACATTGACAAGGCAATATCCATTATCCGCCACACGGAGCTTGAATCGGACGTCGTTCCGAATTTGATGGACGGATTCGGCATAGACCAAATACAGGCGGAATACGTCGCGGAAATTAAGCTCAGAAATCTAAACCGCGAATACATTTTAAACCGCACCTCGGAGATAGAAAAACTGATGGAGGAGCTTGAAAATCTTAACAACACTCTTTCAAGCGACACCGAGGTCAAAAAGGTAATCGCCTCCGAGCTTAGAAATGTTATAAAAAAGTACGCGCAGGAGCGGAAAACTCAGCTTATCGCAAGCGATGAGATAGAAACCTATGTGGAGGTTCAAACCGTCGACGATTACGCCTGCACGGTTTTCGTGACGCGCGGCGGATATTTAAAGAAAATTTCGGCGCTGTCGCTGCGCTCGTCAACGACGGAGCATAGGCTTAAAGAGGACGATGAAATAATTCAGACGATAGAAACCACAAATAAAAACGAGTGTCTGTTCTTTACGAACAACGCAACCGTTTATAAAATGAAGCTCTACGATATACCCGACGCCAAGGTCAGCACAATGGGCGAATATATGCCGGGAATGTTGGGGCTTGAAGAAAACGAAAAAATACTGTATACTGTTATTACCAATGACTACAAGGGTTTTATGCTGTTCGCGTTTGAAAACGGAAAAATGGCGAAGGTGGAGCTTTCAAACTACGAAACGAAGTCCAACAGACGCAGGCTCGTCGGAGCGTACAGTGATAAATCGCCTATAGTAAGCATATCCCACACAAACGGGGATTGTAATATAGTTTTAATGACCGACAACAACCGAGTGCTTTTTGTAAATACCGAAAAAATACCCCTTAAGGCAACAAAGAACACTCAGGGTGTGCAGGTTATAACAATAAAGAAAAAGGGAGCGAAGCTGATAAGAGTGACTCTCGCGGAGGATAGCGGTTTGGCGGACGCGGAAAAATACGCGGTCAAAAATATTCCCGCCGCAGGCTCGGCGCTTAAAAAGGAGGACTCTCAATTAAGCCTGATATAGGCTTATTAAAGTACGCCCCCGCGCAATGAAAGGATGATTATAATGCTTTACAGAAACACATCAAATACTGAAGAAACGGAAGATCTTGAAAAGTATTTTCAAAAAAAAGCGGAGGGTGTATATCTGCCGTTTTCAAACGACACCTTCAAAAAATTCGACGTTAAAAGAGGCTTGAGAAACGACGACGGCACCGGCGTTACGGCAGGGCTTACCTCTGTCGGCTCGGTTAAGGGCTATATAATGAAAGACGGCGTGAAAACGCCGGTGGAGGGCGAGCTGCGCTACCGCGGCTACAGCCTTGCAGACATCGTAAAAAGCTGTGAGAACGACCGCCGTTTCGGATTCGAAGAGGTAGCGTATCTGCTGCTTTTGGGACAGCTTCCGAACAAGGAGTCGCTTGAAAAATTTTCGGCGCTTATCGGCAAAATGCGTCCCCTGCCCGACGGATTTGCTGAGGATATGATTTTAAAAGCGCCCAGCGGCAATATTATGAACAAGCTCGCGCGCTCGGTTTTGGCGTCATACTCCTATGACCCTAATCCCGACGATATAAGCCCGTCAAATTTGATACGGCAGTCGGTGGAGCTTATCGCGCGTCTGCCGGTTATGGCGGCTTACGGATATGAGGCGAAAAAGCATTACTATGACGGCAAAAGCCTTATTCTGCACCGCCCGCAGGAGAATTTGTCCACGGCGGAAAATTTGCTTTATATGATAAGACCGGACAACAAATACACCAAGGAAGAGGCGGAAATGCTTGATGTTATGCTGATGATTCACGCCGAGCACGGCGGCGGAAACAACTCCGCGTTCACCGCGAGAGTTGTGTCGTCCTCGGGCACGGATACGTATTCGGCAATAGCCGCGGCTATCGGCTCTTTGAAGGGCCCGCGTCACGGCGGCGCGAACGCGAAGGTTATGGCAATGATGGCGAATATCGAGGAAAATGTCGACAATTGGGAAGACAGGGACGAGGTCGCGCAGTACATAGAGAAAATTTTAAGAAAAGAAGCGTTCGACGGCTCGGGTCTTGTCTACGGTATGGGTCACGCGATATACACGCTTTCCGACCCGAGAGCGGTGCTTTTAAAGGAAAAGGCGCAGCTTTTGGCGGAGCGCAATCCCGAATTTTTAAAGGAATATCGGCTGTACAACCTTATCGAAGAGCTTACGCCGGAGGTATTTTTAAAGATAAAAGGTTCAAACAAGCCTATGTGCGCAAATGTCGATTTGTATGCGGGATTTGTTTATAAAATGCTCGGTATTCCCGAGCCGATGTACACTCCCCTGTTCGCGATTTCAAGAGTTGTCGGCTGGTGCGCGCACAGACTTGAGGAGGTTCTCGGATGCTCGAGAATTATACGTCCGGCATACAAGTGGATAATCACGAACAAGGATTATGTCGATTTGAATGACAGGTAAAATCGGGAGGATAGTATGGACAAGGTAAATATTTTGGGCGTTAATGTCGATATGGTGAATATCGGCGAGGCGGCGGATATGATACTCGATTTTTTCGACGGCGAGGGACTTCACAGCGTTTTCACGCCCAATTCCGAAATAATTATGGCGGCGTACCGCGACAGCGCATTTTGCGATGTGCTGAACCGTTCGGATTTGCTTACGGCTGACGGAATAGGCGTGGTATACGCGTCGAAAATACTCAAAAAGCCGATTAAGGAGCGCGCCGCAGGTTATGATATAGCCTGCCGCGTGCTTGAAAGGATAAACGGAAGCGCTCACAAGCTGTTTTTGTTCGGCGGTAAACCGGGCGCTGCGGAAAAGGCGGCTGAAAATCTTTTGAAAACATACCCGAAATTGAATATCGCCGGTATGAGAAACGGCTATTTCAAAAAGGACGAGGAGGAGGAAATCGTTGCGCAAATTAACGCGTCGGACGCGGACATAATATTCGTATGCCTCGGCGCGCCGAAGCAGGAAATGTGGATAGACAAATACCGCGAAAAATTAAACGCAAAGGTCGCGATGGGCATAGGCGGAAGCCTTGACGTTTTCGCCGGCACCGCCGAGCGCGCGCCCGACTTTTTCTGCAATCACGGACTCGAATGGCTGTACCGCCTGTATAAGGAGCCGCAGAGAATCGGCAGAATGATGGATTTACCGAAGTTCGCGGTCACGGTGTTTTTTAAAGGAAAAAAATTCAAGCAAAGCGAGTGATTAACGCTTCATAAGCGTATAAAACAAGCCGGCGGTCTACAGACCGCCGGCTTGTTTTTAGGTGGTTTTTACTTATTTTTACTTATTTCCCTTTTCAAGGAATTTGTAAACCGCCGCCGCAATAGCCGCGCCTATAAGCGGTGCGACAATAAATACCCACAAGCACGATAACGGCTCGGTGTTGCCGTTAATCGCCGACGCAACCGCGGGACCGATACTGCGTGCGGGATTTACGGACGTTCCCGTAAGTCCGATGCCGAAAATATGCACAAGAGTAAGCGTAAAGCCGATTACAATTCCCGCAAACGAGCCGTGCTTAGCCTTCTTTGACGTTACGCCCAAAACCGTAAGCACGAAAATAAACGTGAGAACGATTTCGACAATCACACCCGCCGCCGCGCTTCCGTTTACGCCGGCCAGACCGTTCGAGCCGAACGCGCCGGTTTGATCCGCAACGCCGCCGAGCGAGAATATCGCCGCCAAAATGCCCGAGCCGCCCAACGCGCCGAGGCACTGCGCTATAACGTAACCGACAAAATCCTTAACGCTCATTCCGCCGCTCATAAGAACGCCCAATGAAACGGCAGGATTGATATGACAGCCCGAAATATTTCCGACACAGTACGCCATACCTACAATCGTAAGACCGAACGCGAAAGCCGTGAGTATGTACCCGCTTCCGGTTCCCGATTTGCAGCCTACGAGCATCGCCGTTCCGCAGCCGATGGTTACAAGAACCAATGTTCCGATAAATTCCGCTATGTACTTTTTCAATGTAATTC
>JAJPXA010000148.1 GCA_021205715.1 Bacillota bacterium | reverse complement strand
ATACAAGTACAGTAAAGGTAAAGGGAATGTAAAATCCGTGTAAAAACGAAGAAGGAGCTGATTAAAATGGCAATCGAAGTATTTAACAGATATGAACACAAATACCTTTTGACTCGAAAACAGTACGAAAGGGCATTGGAATATATGGATGAGCATATGGAGCTTGACAAGTATAATTTCGACCACAAACCGTATACGATAGCGAATATCTATTATGACACCGCCGATGATTACCTCATAAGAAACTCGCTTTCAAAGCCGATGTATAAGGAAAAGCTCAGACTTCGCTCATACGGAGTCCCGACCGAGGGAACAAAGGTATTTCTTGAAATAAAGAAGAAATTTGACGGCATCGTAAATAAGAGAAGAACGGTTTTGGGACTTGACGAAGCATACGGCTTCATCGCGACCAAGGAAAAACCGGAGCATAAGGATTATATGAACGATCAGGTGATAAACGAGATTTCATATATGATGCGTTGTTACGAGGTGTTCCCGAAGGTGTATATAGCGTATGACAGAGTGGCATATTTTGAAAAGGACAACGCGGACTTGAGAATATCGTTTGACCAAAACATCCGCTCAAGACGTTACGACCTCGCGTTGGAGATGGGCGATTACGGAGATCCGGTGCTTGACGGCGATTATGTGCTTATGGAGATAAAGACATCGCTCGCAAAGCCGATTTGGCTTACACATATGCTTGCGGAGCTTGATTTAAAGCGCAGCAGCTTTTCGAAATACGGAACGGAATTTAAGAAATACGTTCACGCAAACGACAACGCGAAAGAAATTAAAGCCGCGATATGACGCTTGGCGTAAGCGGTGAAAAACAGGAGGATTAAAAAATGGATAGTTTAACATCTTTATTCAATGTAACATTGGCGAACACGTCGGACGATATAACGCTTTTTGCGGCGCTTATAGCAATGGCGGTATCGTTGGTACTCGGATGCGTTATAGCTTTTACCTATAAGCTCACGCAGGAAGAGGAGCTTTATCAAAGAAGCCTTGCGGTGACTCTTGTAATGCTTCCGATTATATTGTCGGTAATAATTCTCTTTATCGGCAGCAATATAGCAAGAGCGTTTTCGCTCGCGGGAACTCTTTCGATAATCCGTTTCAGGAGCGCGCCCGGCGACGCGAAGGATATAGGCTATATATTCTTTGACATAGCGGCGGGTCTTGCCTGCGGAGTCGGCTTGTACGGCTACGGCGCGGTGTTTGTTGTAGTTTTGTGCATCGCCTTGATAATAATAGAGAAAAATCATCTGTTCACGGCAAAAACCGTGCATAAGCATTTAAAAATAATGGTACCGGAGGATTTGAACGTCGAGGGCGCGTTTGACGATATATTGAAAAAATATACAAAAAATTACAAAATATTAAAAATTCAAACGGCAGACCTCGGCTCGCTGTTTCAGGTGGTGTACAGCGTGACTATGGCAAAGGACGTTAATGAGCAGGAGTTCATAAACGAGCTTAGAACCCGTAACGGAAACCTTACGATAATACTTTCGCAGGCGGCGACCGTTAAGGCTGCGTAATGTGAATTATGCAAACGGGATTGAAAGGAGAAATGACAATGAAAAACGCAAAAATTGCGGTTGTAACAGCCGCGACAATGGTAATGAGCTGCTTTTTAAGCAGCGGATGCGCGTACAGCGCGAACGACACGGTAACGGTTTTGATAGACGGCGAAACGATTTCGTTTGACGTTGACGCTCAAATAATAGACGGTTCCACAATGGTGCCGTTGAGAGCGATTTTCGAGAAGTTGGGAGCGGTCGTAAAATGGGAGGGCGACACCCAAACCGCTCTTGCGAGAAAGGGTTCAAAAACCGTGAGCGTCACGGTCGGCTCCGATACTATGGAAATCGATAAGGGCAAAACCGACGATGACGGCAACACGATAGTGGAAACCGTGGAGCTTAACACGGAGTCGCAAAATATAGACGGACGCGTGCTTGTCCCCATAAGAGCGGTAAGCGAGGCGTTTAACTATGACGTTGAATGGGACGGCGACACCAAGACCGTAACCATAACCTCGCAGGCAAACGACGATACGTGGAAGGAAAACACAGGCACAATCGATCTTGACGCGATGACCTGCGACGGCGAGGGCGTAACGATTGAGGACAACACGGTAACGATTACCCAAGGCGGCGATTTTACCGTAACCGGAACGCTTGAGGACGGAAGCATTTTGGTATCGACCGAGGACAGAGTAAAGCTCCGCCTGACCGATACAAGCATAACCTGCTCCGACGGCCCCGCGATATATTTTGAAAGCGCGGATAAGGCGTTTATAACATTGAGCGGCGACAGCACCGTTACATCCGAGGACGCGGAGAGCGGCGCGATATATTCAAAGGATAACCTTGAGATAAAGGGCAGCGGAACACTTACAATTGTGTCTGCGGGTAAGGGAATTAAGGCGTCGGATAACCTCACGATTGAGGAAGGCACAATAAATATAACCTCAACCGACGACGGTATAAACGTAAACGACACGTTTAATATGACGGGCGGCACGGTTACGATAACCAGCGGCTGCGACGGCATAGCAAGCGATTCAATCGTAAAGATTGACGGCGGAACCATCGACATTACGACCGACGGCGCGCCCGAAACGACGGAGAGCGCGGCGACCGGCGGCGCGGCGGCGGACGGCACAGTGCCTGACGCGACGGCAAGTCCCGAAAACGGAGCCGGCGGCTTCGGCGGACGCGGTGAAATGAGCGGCACGGAAACCGAATTCGGTGCAAGCGCAGATGCCGACGCATCGGCGGACAGCGGTATGAACAAACGCCGCGCGGGTATGAGCGGCGCGTTCGGCGGCGGTATGGGCGGCGGCTTTGGCGAGGAAGGCTCCTCGGTAGAGTTCACCGAATCGTCAAAGGGCATAAAAGCCGATTGGATGCTCATTGTAAACGGCGGCGAAATAACAATTAATTCTACGGATCACGCTATTCACTGCGCGGACGATATAGAGATAAACGGCGGTACTTTTAACATAAGCTCGGAGTACGCCAAGGGCATATCCGGTCACGGACCCGTCACTATTGACGGCGAGGACACCGTTATAACGATTGAGAAGTCGACCGAGGGTATTGAAAGTAAAGAGCTTTTGACGATAAATGACGGATATTTGGACATCACAGCCTCGGACGACGGCTTGAACGGCGCGACATCCACAAGCGGATTCGGTATGGATTTGCAGAAAACGGATGGTGATACCGCAGACGGCGATACAGACGGCACGGCAATGCCCGAAATGCAGGACGGCGAAATGCCGGAACCGGGCGGCGGTATGCAAGGCGGCGGACGCGGCAATATGGGCGGCGAGCCGGCTGACGCTTCAATACTCGAACTTCCGGACGGCGGAACAATGCCGGAAGATATGCAAAACGGCGATATGACACCTCCCGATATGGGCGCGTCACCCGACGGCACAGCGCCTGACAGCTCAACCGATTCCGACGCTTTCGGCGGACGCGGCGGCGATATGGGCGGCAATGGCGGCGGCGGACGCGGCGGCGATATGGGCGGCAATGCCGGCGGCGGTATGAGCAGCGGCAGAGATATGGATGATTTGGTTGTCATAAACGGCGGCACGATAAACATCGTTTCCGAGGACGACTGCATAGACTCAAACGGCGACCTCATAATAAACGGCGGCACCATTACCGCAGTATACGCGGGAGCGACGAGCGGACAGATTGCCGGCAACTTCGCGGTTCTTGACGCGGAGGGACAGATTACGATAGCCGAGGGCGTAACGCTTATCGCGGCAAGCGGAAGCGCGTCGTACAGCAGCATAAGCAATTCGCAGAATACGATAGTTATAAGCGGCTCGCAGTACAGCGCGGGCGATACCGTAACGGTAAAAAGCTCAAGCGGCAGCACGATAGCGACATATACTCCGTCGGCGGCATACGGAGCGCTGTATATAACATCGCCGGAGCTTGAAACAGGCAAAACCTATACGATAACCGTGGGCAGCAAGACCTATACGGCGGAGATTACGGACACCGTAACAAACGCGTCCTAAAGCGCGGCAAAAACTTTGTGAGAGATTTTAATTCAAAACAGCAAAAAAGAGCAATATTGCAGAAGCAATATTGCTCTTTTGATATACGGCTCAAAATTCCTTGTAGAAATCGTTTCTCGCCTGAGAATATGTCAAATAACATTCTCTGCCGTTTAGCATCGCGGCGGGAAGCCGCCACGGGATGCCCTTATAATATGTGTCCGCGGTGAGAGCGCCGTCGATGTAAAGCTGCATTACATCCGACATAAAATCAAGCTCGATAAAGCCTTGAACGCCGTGTACCGTAAGTTTTTTCCACGTTACTTTTCTGCCGCCGCCTATGTTAAGCTCATAGGCATACGGCTTTTTAAAGCTCGGCTCGGCGCAGTCGGATATTTCAAGCGTCGGCTCGGAGTAGGGGAGCGCGACGCTTATTTTTTCAAACTCCGCGCCGTTCCAGTACCCGAACGAGTACGGCTTATCTTCCGCCGACATAACCGAGGCGCCCTCGCCTATGTAGAGGTCGCAGTTGTCGCCCAAAAACAGCTCGCCGTCGAGCAGGCGCAAATACCGCGCCTCGTCCCATGTGAGCGTCACGATGTGCCGCATAGCCGCCGCGTCAATATCATACCGTGCCTTAATCCCGGGTATTTCGGCGAAGAAATACGCGTCGCCGACCTTGCATAGCGGCTGCGCCGTAGCATATTTTAAATTATAACCGTTAATATCCATATTAAACGGCATAAAAAACGCGGTTTCGCCGCAAATGTCGATAGGCGGAAATTTCACGAAGCCGGTGTCTATCACAACATCGCGCAAATCCTCCAATTTTGAGCGTCTTTGATAATGGTTTACAAACACGAAGCCGCTTTTGCCGTCGGTTCGCATACCGTAACGCAGGGATTTGTTATCGCCGAGAGTCACGCTTTGCGCGGCGTCGACCGCCGCCATCGGCGCGATTATATCGCCGAACGACGACACAAACATATGGAGCATATTGAGCAGTCTGTACTGCTCGCGTATTTCGCCGAATTCCGATATCGGCGCCTGAAAATCATAAGACAAAATCGGATAGTCGTTCGGATAACCCGTCGCGGCGCTTTCCTGAAGCGTTGACAATTTGCCGATTTTATTCGTATTGCCGTGGTACATATAGTAGCCGATGAGATTGTTGCCGCAGGCTAATTTTATAAGCGATACCGCGTAAATATCCATACCGTTTATAATGTATCGGCGGTGGTGAGTCGACTCAAGTCCGCCGCCAAGCTCGCAGGTCGCGAACGGATAACGCTCATACGGGAGCCGCCAATCGCCGTCCGTCCGCACCGTTGCCAAATCCGCTCCGATTGCGCTGTCGTTTCGCATTTGATTGAAGAAATAATGCGGTGACGGCGGGAGTGCGTCAAGACCTTGCGCCCACGGCGCGTCGCAGTAGCCGCCGAACACCGGCACGACCTCGTCGACGGGTATTTTTGCGCCCGCGGCGCTGTTCCATCCCGTGACGGTGTATATCGGCGCGTCAAGTCCCGCGTTCTTGGCGATTTCTTTGAGCGCCGCCAAATGCTCCGCGTTGTGGCAGTATTCGTTTTCAAGCTGAACGCCGATTATATTGCCGCCGTCCTTGAACATAAGTCCCTCAACCTGCTCCGCGATTTTTGAATACCATTTTTTTACAAGTGCTAAATATTCCGCGTTATTTTCACGCAGCGCGAACGGCTTTTTCAAAAGCCAATCGGGGAACCCGCCGTTTCGCACCTCGCCGTGGCACCACGGTCCTATGCGGATGATAACGTCAAGTCCGACCTTGCGGCATATGTTCATAAACGCGCGCAAATCGCGGTCACCCGTGAAATCATATTCGCCCTCGATTTCCTCGTGGTAAATCCATATCACATATGTCGACACTATCGTAACGCCGCCCGCTTTCATTTTTGCAAGCTCCTCCGCCCACGTGTCGGCATCGGCACGGGAAAAGTGGTATTCACCCATAACGCCGATAAACGGCTTGCCGTTTTTCTCGAAATATTTGCTTGTGACGTCAATCCTGCCGCCGTTTGGCGCTGTGCCCCCCAAATTCAAATGACCGCGCAGGGGTTCCTCGTATTTATACGGTTTAAATTTGTATTCCAATGTTATATCTCCTTGCTTGTCAGCTTATAAATTTTAACCCCGTGCGGCGGCACCGCCGAGGTGATTTTTTCTTTAATTTTCGCTGTTGTACCGTCCCACAGCTCTGTTGCCGTAACCGTGCTTGCGCTTGTGATACCAAGATAAGCAAGCTCGGTTGTTATAATTTCATCCGCTTCGCCGACGTTAAACTGCGCGATATATTTGCCATCCGCGCCCTCCGACGCCCAAACAACGGCGTTGCCGCGCCGCATTACTTCGCGCGGGGCAAATCCTTGTTGGTTGAGCTTTATAAGCTCCGTGTTTTGCAGAAGCGCTATAGTGTCCGCGTCGGTTGTCGGCAAATCGCCGCCGAAAAAGAGCGGCGAGCGGAATATGCACCAAAGCGACATAAGTGTTTTTTGCTCATCGCGGGTAAAGCGTGATTTGTCACCGCCGCTGCCGTTACACAGCCGCAGATTGCCCAGCGGAATCATATCGCAGTCGGGGAAATGACCGTTGCCCGTGTACGGAAACCAGTCGCGGCAGTAGTCGAACATACGCCGAAGCTGCGCCCAATCGTCCCAAAAATCGTCCGACATCCGCCACATATTCGCATGAGCGCACAAATGCTCCGCCTCCGAAACGGGCGACTCGCCCGGGGAGAGCGAGAGAACCATATTCCTGCCCGAGCTTTCGATTGCCATTTTGATACCCTCGACCTCCGCCTTGTGATACGGTCTTGCTATATCGTCGACCTTTACAAAATCAACACCCCATTCGGCATAGAGCTTAAATATCGAATCGTAATAGTCCTGCGCTCCCGCGCGGCTCATATCGATGCCGCACATATCGCCGTTCCAGCCGCACACGCTTCCGAAATCGGCAATTTCGGCGGCGGTATGCGGACTCGAGAAAATCGGCGTGTTGCGCCGCACCGCCTGCTTGGGAGTGCCGCGCAGAATATGTATGCCGAATTTTAAGCCGAGGCTGTGGACGTAATCCGCAAGCGGCTTAAAGCCCCTGCCGTTATTCGCTGACGGGAACCGGTTTTCGGCGGGCATAAGTCTGCCGTATTCGTCTGTAATAAGCTCCGCGTTCGCGCGGTATTCGTGACTTTCGGCAAACGGCTCGTACCATTGAATATCGACTATAATGTACTCCCAGCCGTATTTTTTTACGGTCCTCGCCTTAAAATCCGCTTTCGAGCGCACCTGCTCCTCATTTACCGCCGCGCCGTAGCAGTCCCAGCT
>JAJPXA010000242.1 GCA_021205715.1 Bacillota bacterium | reverse complement strand
GTTCAAATAAAGTTATAATTGACAAGAATATTCAAATATGATATTATTTATTGTACAGGCGGTTTTATTTTGCGGCGGCAAAGTACGCGGAAAAATCCGCGCTGTTTTAAACGCCGAATATTTTCGGCTTGCACTACGGAGGAACAAATATGAATTGTAAGAAATGCGGCGGTGGGCTTAAAGAGGACGATAAGATTTGTCCGGTATGCGGCGAGCCGGTTGAAAACATTGAAAAATACGAGCCGGACGCCGTTGCGGCGGACAAGCGGGATGACGGCGGAAACGATAATATTTATAGTATGTTTTTTTGCTTTTATCGTGTTTTTGATAATTTTTATTTCCCTTTTCGGGAAATATCCCATAATGTATGCTCTCGCGCCGAAAATGTACGCGGCGGAGGTTGTGGGAAACACGCTTATTCAAATAAACGAGGAATCTCTCGAGCAGCAGAAAATATTCCCGTCGCTGAGAAAAGATAATCTTAAAGAATACACTATTTCGGCGGGCGGAAGCGTGAACGGCGCCGAGGCGGCGGTTAAAATATCGTCGTCGAAAAAGGCCGCGGAGGCGTTCGGCGAGTTTAGCTATACAAACGACGGCGAGGGAATATCTTTGTCCGCGTTTTTAAACGACGACGGATTTGGTATCGGCACATCGTCCGAAACAAACGAGTATTTTACGCTTCCGTCAACAATTACCGCGGAGGACTGGAATAACAGCGCGCTTCGCGCGGTATTGGGCGCGGATGAAATCGATTCGGATTTGGATATTTCCTATTCGGCGCTCTCGGAGGAGCTGAATTCGCAAAAAACAAAAACTCAGCTTTACGACAGGACAAAGGCGCTGAACAAGTATCTTGAATTTTCCGACAAGGAAAGCACGTCGCTTGTGATTAACGGAAAGAACACAAAGGTGAAAAAGCTCACCTTCACCATAGACGGCGAGGCGTTTAAGGAATACGCGAACGACCTTTTTGATATTGTTCAAAACGACGAGCGGCTGCCGGAGAATACAAAGGAAACGCTTGATGAAATATCGGACAGCTTCGACGATAATATAGATTTCG
This sequence comes from Bacillota bacterium, assembly GCA_021205715.1. Lineage (GTDB taxonomy): Bacteria > Bacillota > Clostridia > UBA1381 > UBA1381 > 12844. The sequence goes on along the minus strand of JAJPXA010000242.1, from coordinate 6,361 downwards.
GCGACGTTAAGGTCGTTGTATACAGCACCGCTAAGAAGGCGGTTGAGGTGAAAATTTCCATACCGGTAATAAGCGGCGGCAAGAAAATTGTCGTTGATATGAGTCTTACTGCGGCGCAGACGGAGAATATGATAAACAATTACAAGTTTGAAATTGCCGTAAACGGCGGTGAGAAGCCGATAAATATATCATTGAATACTTTTGACAACGGCGAGGACGAGGATTACGACTGCGCGATTACGCGGACTCTCAATATTTCATCTCCGGACGAAATGAATATAAATATTTCCAACAGCTTTACCTACAGAAAATCCGACGGAGCGCTTTCGGGTAATATTTCTGTTGAGAACGGCGAAAGAACGGAGATAAGATATTCGGGAACGCTTATCGATAAAAACGGCTTTTCCTTGGAGCTTCCGGATATAACGGTAATGTCCGGCGGTGAGCCGGTAAGCGCGGAGCTTTACTTGAAGATTGTTCCCGAAATAACGGAGGAAATTCCCGAGGATATAATCGAAAATTCCTTGCTCGATATGAGCGAGGACGAAATATTATCCGCTTTATCCGTTATCGAATAAAAATTCATATACAAAAGAAAATTTACGGGGAGGATGGTTATGTTTTCACAGTTAAATTCCTGCGGACTTATGGGAATGGACGGGTTTGAGGTTTTTGTTCAAACCGATATATCAAACGGAATGCCCGCCTTTGAAGTAGTGGGTCCGCCGGACGCGGCGGTTAAGGAAGCAAAGGAACGCGTGCGCGCCGCGATAAAAAACAGCGGCTTGAAGTTTCCGGCAAAAAGAATAATAATCAATCTCGCTCCCGCCGCGCAGAAAAAAGGCGGTTCGGGATACGACCTCCCTATGACGATGTCGATATTAAACGCAACCGAGCAGATATATATTGACGATGCAGAGGAATCGGTGTTTATCGGCGAGCTGTCGCTCGACGGCACATTGAACAGCGTTGACGGCGTTTTGCCGATGGTTATATTCGCGTATAAAAACGGATATAAAAAGGCGTTTGTGCCTAAAGACAACGCGAACGAGGCGGCGGTTATAGACGGCATCGAGATATATCCCGTGGATAATTTAAAATCGCTGTGCGACCATTTTGACGGTATAAAAAGAATTGAGCCTTATACCGTTGACCTTAAGGATTATTTTAAGCAAAGCGCCGAGGCGGTGCTTGATTTTTCGGATGTAAAGGGACAGGAAAACGTTAAGCGGGCGCTTGAAATTGCGGCGGCGGGAAATCACAATGTGCTTTTGATAGGCAGTCCCGGAACGGGCAAAACAATGCTCGCGCAGAGAATGCCGGGAATACTGCCGGATTTGACCTTTGACGAGGCGCTTGAGGTTACGAAAATCCATTCCATAGCCGGCATTTTGCCCAAGGATAAGCCGCTTATTTTAAATCGGCCGTTCCGCTCTCCGCATCATACGGTGTCGTCCTCCGCGCTTTCGGGCGGCGGCACGATACCCAAGCCCGGCGAGCTGTCGCTCGCGCATAACGGAATATTGTTTTTGGACGAGCTGCCGGAGTTTCGCCGCGATGTGCTTGAGGTGCTTCGCCAGCCTCTCGAGGACGGCGAGGTGACAATATCGCGCGTTAGCGCGTCGCTTACCTACCCGTGCAACATTATGCTTATCGCGAGTATGAACCCCTGCAAATGCGGTTATCTCGGCGACGCGCGCCGAGAATGTACCTGCACTCCGGCGCAGATAAATAATTATCGAAGCCGAATTTCGGGACCTCTGCTTGACAGAATAGACATTCAGGTTGAGGTTTCAAGCGTGGACTATGAGGATTTAAGCTCCGGTAAAAAAGGAGAAAGCAGCAAGGATGTAAAGGAACGGGTAAACCGCACAAGGCAAATACAGCTTGAACGCTATAAAGATTTAAACATATACTCGAACTCGCAGCTCGGCGCGGGACTTTTGCAGAAATATTGCGCTCTCGATTCCGAGGGCGACGCGATTTTAAAAGCCGCGTTCGACAATCTCGGGCTGAGCGCGCGCGCACACGGCAGAATTTTAAAGGTTGCGCGGACAATCGCCGATTTGGAGGGAGAAGATAATATAAAAGCGGCGCACGTCGCGGAGGCGATTCAATACAGAAGCCTTGACAGAAAATATTTTGAATAAAATTAAGCCGCGCGGCTGTTTGTTTATATAATCACGTATGAAAATTTATAATTCGGCTTTTCGCCCGAAATTTTTACCGCGCTGTCGAGCATTGACAATGCCTCGTCATAATTCCTGCCGGTGTAAAGACGCGCGATTACATCGCCCTTTTCAACCGTGTCGCCCAATTTTTTGTTAAAAACAATGCCCGCGCTCATATCCGGTTTATCCCCCGCCGCCGCGCGTCCGGCGCCCAAGAGCATCGCCGCGGTACCTATTTTTTCGCAGTCGGTCGAGAATATATATCCGGATTTTTCAGCTTTGTATTCGATAACGGTTTTTGCCGTCGGAAATTTTTCGGGGCGGTCGATATAGCTTACGTCGCCGCTTTGCGCGGCAATCATTTCGCGGAGCTTTTCGAACGCGCGTCCGTCGTTTAACGCGGCTTCGGCAAGCGGTCTGCATTCCTCGAAATCCTTTCCCGCCGCCAAGGCGTACATAAGCGCCGCCGTGACGACGGACATCTCGCGAAGCGTCCGCGAGCCGCCGCCGTTGAAAACGCGTATCGCCTCGCGCACCTCAAGGCTGTTGCCGACCGCGTCGCCCAACGGAGTGTCCATTTCGGAAACCACCGCCGCTGTATTTCGTCCGGCGCTTTTGCCAATGGCAATCATTTTTTCGGCAAGCGCTTTTGCCGCGTCAAAGGTCTTCATAAACGCGCCGCTCCCGTATTTCACGTCCAAAACGATGTTTTTGCACCCCGACGCGAGCTTTTTGCTCATTATGCTTGACGCGATAAGCGGAACGGAATCCACCGTCGCGGTAACGTCGCGGAGCGCGTAGAGCTTTTTATCGGCGGGCGCGATGTTTCCGGTCTGACCGCTTACCGCGATGCCTATTCGCCGCACCTGCGCGGTAAATTCCGCCGCGGTAAGCGCGGTGTTAAAGCCGGGTATCGACTCAAGCTTGTCAATCGTGCCGCCGGTGAAGCCCAAACCTCTTCCCGAGAGCTTTGCCGCTTTAACGCCGAGCGCCGCCGCGATAGGCACGGCGATAAGAGTCGCCGTGTCGCCCACGCCGCCGGTGCTGTGTTTGTCGGCGGTCATATCGCCCAATGCGGACAAATCCGCCGTATCGCCCGACGCGGTCATTTCGCGCGTCAAAATATACGTTTCCGCGTCCGTCATATCCTTAAAGTATATCGCCATAAGCAGCGCCGTTGTTTGATATTCCGGTATCGTGCCGTCCGCTGCGCCGCGCACGAAAAAGCGTATTTCGGCTTCGGAAAGCTCCGCGCCGCGCTTCTTTTTTTCTATTATATCATACATCCGCATACGCGCCCTCTCCTTTACAGCTTAAATTCAAACGGCAGCAGCTCGGTGAGCTTGTGAATCTCGATGCCGCCGTCCGCGCCGGAAAGAATCACCTCAAAATCACCGCCGCAAAATTCCGCGAGAGTCTGACGGCATACGCCGCAGGGATAACACGGATTTTTACCGCCCCATATTGCTATCGCCTTGAAATGCCTGTACCCCGCCGAAACGGCGGCGGCAACAGCCGCGCGCTCCGCGCATATCGACGGCGAAAACGCCGCGTTTTCCGCGTTGCACCCTGTTATAACATCACCGTTTTCCAAAAGCAGCGCCGCGCCGACCTTAAAGCCGGAATACGGCGAATATGAATTTTCCGCCGCGCGTTTCGCGCGTTCCAAAAGCGTTTTATAATTCATAGCGTTACCTCAAAATCATATCCTTAAAGCTCGTTCCGTCAAGCTCGTTTTCTATGCCGAAAATATCCGCGATTGTCTTTCCTATATCCGCGAACGTGCCGCGCGTTCCTATATTCGCGGGCTTTATCCCTTTGCCGCAGGCGAGCAGGAATATATACTCCCGCGAATGGTCGGTTGACGGCGTCGACGGGTCGCAGCCGTGGTCGGCTGTTATCATAACCGCGTCGTCCTCTCCGAGCCGCGCGGTAAAACCGCCGAGCCACTCGTCAAATTCCGAAAGCGCGCGCGCGTAGCCGTCGGCATCGTTTCGATGTCCGTAGAGCATATCGAAATCCACTAAATTCACAAAGCATAAGCCGTTGAAATCGGCGCTCAAATACTCATCCGTCCGCCGCATTCCGTCCGCGTTTGACGCGGTTCTTACCGCCTCGGTAATGCCCTTGCCCGCGAAAATATCCGCGATTTTGCCGACCGATATAACGTCTAAGCCCGCCGCTTTCATATCGTCAAGCAATGTGTTTTTCGGCGGCTTATACGAAAAATCGTGACGGTTTTTCGTGCGCGTAAAGCTGCCTGTTTCACCGATAAACGGGCGCGCGATAACTCTGCCTACCTTTAGAGGGTCAAGCAGGCGCCGAGTCTTTTCGCATATTTCGTACAGCTCCTCAAGCGGCACGACATCCTCGTGCGCCGCAATCTGAAACACGCTGTCCGCGCTTGTGTATACTATCAAATCGCCGGTTTTCATATGCTCGGCGCCGTAGTCCTTTATGACCTCTGTGCCGGAATACGGCTTGTTGCATAAAACACCGCGCCCGCTGATTTTCTTAAATTCCGCGATAATATCATCGGGAAAACCGTTCGGGAATGTCGGAAACGGTTCCGTGAGCGTCAGTCCCGCAATTTCCCAATGTCCCGTTGTGGTGTCCTTGCCGTCCGCGCGCTCTTGCAGGCGCCCATAGGCACCCGAGGGCGCGGCGCAGCCGGCGCGCCAATCCATACCGTCTATGTTGAACATACCGAGCCTTTCCATATTCGGAATGTTGAGCAAACCCGTGTCGGCGCACGCGCGGAGCGTGTTTGAACCCTCGTCGCCGAATTTCGCCGCGTCGGGCGCCTCGCCTATTCCGCAGCTGTCCAAAACTATTAAAAACAATCTTTTCATTTCCGCTCACCTCACAGCTTTGCGGCGGTATCGAGCGCAAGCTCTATCATCTTCACAAACGACCGCTCCCGCTCTGCGCTTGTCGTTTCCGTTCCTTTCATCGGGCAGTCGGAGATTGTGCATACCGCGAGCGCTCTTTTATTAAGGTACGCCGCATTCATATACAGCGCCGCCGCCTCCATTTCGACAGCCAAAACGCCCATTTTTCGCCAACGCTCGTTCGCGTCCTCCCGCGCGTCATAAAACGTGTCGGAGGACAGCAGATTGCCGACATAAACACGCTCGCCCTGCCTTTCGCATTCGCCGACAAACGCCGAGAGCAAGCCGTAATCGGCAATAGGCGCGTATGTCCCGGGCAGATTGTACTGCTTTTGATAGTTCGAATTTGTACACGTGCCCGCGCCCGCGACAATGTCGAACAAATCGAGCTTATCCGAAAGCGCGCCCGCCGAGCCTATGCGTATTATGTTGTCAACGTTGTAAAGCTTAAACAGCTCGTATGAATATATGCCGATTGACGGCATACCCATTCCGCTTGCCATAACGGAAACGGGCTGTCCTTTGTACTCGCCCGTATAGCCTTGTATGCCGCGCACGTTGTTTATAAGCCGCGCGCCGGTCAAAAAGCTCTCGGCTATAAATTTTGACCGCAGCGGGTCACCCGGCATAAGCACCGTTTTCGCAAAATCTCCCGCCGCCGCTTCTATATGCGGAGTTGCCATAAATTATTCACGCTCCTTTGCTATTTTTACTATCCTGCTTGTTCCCAATCTGTCCGCGCCGAGATTTATGAACTCCTCCGCGTCCTCAAGGCTTGATATTCCGCCCGCCGCCTTTATCTTATGCGGCGGCGCTGTGTGCGCCTTAAACAGCTTTATATCATCCGCCGTCGCGCCGCCGGTCGAAAAGCCGGTGGATGTTTTGATGTAGTCCGCGCCGGACGCGGATATAATTTCGCACATCTTTATCTTTTCGTCCTCAGTTAAAAGGCAGGTTTCGATTATTACCTTTAAAATTCTGCCGCCGCACGCGTATTTTACGCGATTTATTTCATTTAAAATCAAATCGTATTTTTTATCCTTGAGCATCCCTATATTTATAACCATATCAATTTCGTCCGCGCCGTTTTTTACGGCATCCTCGGTTTCAAAAACCTTTGCCGCGGTTGTGCTGTACCCGTTGGGGAAGCCTATAACCGTGCAAACCGGCACTCTCCCCTTTAAATAACCGGCGGCAAGCCGCACGTGTGCGGGCGGTATGCACACCGACGCGGTTTTGTACCTTACGGCGTCGCCGCATAAGGCGATTATCTCGTTTTCCGTTGCCGTCTGCGCCAAA
>JAJPXA010000215.1 GCA_021205715.1 Bacillota bacterium | reverse complement strand
CTCTATTATAATGGTAATACGCCATATCTCATAGCTTTTGAGTCTGTCGTATGCTATGATTGCCGCGGGGGAATCGGTTTCAAGGCGGAACACGCTTTTTGCGATTTTGTGTTCCATATACTGATAATTTTCCTCGGGGAAAACACCGTCCTCGACGCCGTCAAACAAGGCGGCGTACGGGGTTTTCCGCGCGGCGTCCAAAAACGCATCCACGCTCTCGGAGTCCGCGAGGCGCTTTATCGTTTCACGCGTCAGGCGGTAGGGCATATTTAAGATATAGGTGAAAATCATCTCGTTCGCAAAATTGAAATACTTCTTTCCTCTGTATATCCACAAGAGATTGAGCATATCAACGGTGGTTCCGATAATTCTTTTTATGCCCTTTGAGTGATTGGCGGGTATTTTCGATTTGATGTCCCTGCGCGTAAGCTGAAAATAATACGCGTCCAGAAGCGTTCCGGTCGTGAAAAAGTCCGCGTTAAGATTTGCCGCGCGTCCCAGCGGCTCGGCATAGCAGGTGTTTTTACACGCGGCATAGCAGTCGTCAAGGGTTTTCGCGTTTTGCATAGCGTCTTTGTCGATTTTTGTGTATTTTTCAAAAAAGCTCTCAAAGGCGCTTTCCGCCTCGGGTTTCGGCTTTCTTTCATCCTTTGTATAGATATAGTGTATCTCGTTTTTCAGAAATTCGACCTCGCGGCGCCGGAACACAAAATCCATAACGGTCATAAACTGCCTGTCGCTGAACTCGTAAATTCTGAAAAAGTCGTCCATCAGCTTTTTCTTCATACGCAGCTCTATAATTCCTCTGTGCGCGTTCTCCTCGTCAATATCCTCCAGGACATCTCGGTACGCCTCTGTGGATTTTAAGTAATCGCATATTTCGCCGACAGTTTGCTTTTCGGCAAGCTGCGCCATTTCTGCGTCGCTTATCGTTTTCGCGTACATAGCTTTAAGCTTTGCGGCTATTGCCGCATATTGAGCAGACATTCACTCACCCCACTATACGATTAACAATGTCGTCGACCCATTTGTCTTTGTTTTTTCTGTATTTTTCCTCGATTTCGGCTATTTGCGCCTCGGATTTTTTTACGATGCCGGCGATTTTTTCATTTGCCGCCTTTTCCTCGGCTTCTTTTACCTGCGCGCATTTATTCGCGGCGCGGGTTTTGATTTTCATACTTAACGAGCGGGAATCCTCTTCGACGCGCTCGTCAAATTCGGTTTCCGCTTTTTTCGCGTCCGAGAAAACGTCCTGCGCCTTCTCCTCTATCGAAATTATACGTCTGATAACGTCCTCCACTTTTAACGCCTCCCTCTTTTAATTCCTCAGGTTTAATTTTTCAAGCTCTGTAAGGGCGCGGGTATTCTTCCGCCTCTTTTAACAAACTTTTCGGATGAGTATTCCTTAACGGGCATTACGGGTCCGGAACCCAAAAGTCCGCCGAATTCTATAACATCGCCGACCTTAGCGCCCGGCGACGGGATTATTCGCACGGCTGTCGTTTTGCTGTTTACCATTCCGATTGCCGCCTCGTCCGCGATTATCGCGGAGATGGTTTCGGCGGGGGTATCGCCGGGTATTACTATCATATCCAAGCCGACCGAGCATACGCAGGTCATCGCCTCTAACTTTTCAAGCGTCAGCGCGCCGCATTTCGCCGCGGCAATCATTCCCGCATCCTCCGATACCGGAATGAACGCGCCCGAAAGTCCGCCTACGTATCCCGACGCCATAACGCCGCCCTTTTTCACCGCGTCGTTTAAGAGCGCGAGCGCGGCTGTGGTGCCGTGTGTGCCGCACTTTTCGAGTCCCATTTCCTCGAGTATATACGCGACGCTGTCGCCCACCGCCGGCGTCGGCGCGAGCGATAAATCGACTATTCCGAACGGGACGTTGAGCCGCTTCGCCGCTTCCTGCGCGACGAGCTGTCCCATACGCGTTATTTTAAACGCGGTTTTCTTTACGGTTTCGGCAACCACGCCGAAATCCGCGTCCTTTACCTTTTCAAGCGCTGACTTTACAACGCCGGGGCCGCTGACGCCGACGTTTATAACGCATTCGCCCTCGCCCTCGCCCAAAAACGCGCCCGCCATAAAAGGGTTATCCTCAACGGCATTGCAGAATACTACGAGCTTCGCGCACGCGTAGCCGTTCGTGTCCGCGGTAAGCTCCGCCGCGCGCTTTACTGTGCCGCCCATTTCGGCGACCGCGTCCATATTTATTCCGGCTCTTGTCGAGCCTATATTGACGCTCGAGCATACGATGTCGGTTGACGCGAGCGCCTCGGGTATCGACTCGATAAGCACTCTCTCGCCGTTCGTATAGCCCTTATGCACAAGCGCGGTGTAACCGCCGATAAAGTTCACGCCGGTTGCCTTTGCCGCGCGATCGAGCGTTTTGGCAATTTTTACCGCTTTTTCAACGGTAGGCTCCTCAAGCGCGTCGACAAGCGTCGCTATCGGCGTTACCGATATACGCTTATTGATGATGGGTATTCCGAATTCCTTTTCGATGTCCTCGCCGACCTTTACAAGGTCTTTGGCGTATGCGGTTATCTTATTGTAAACCTTTTCGCAAACCGCGTCTATATCGGGCCCCGCGCAGCTTTTTAAGGATATGCCCATCGTTATCGTTCTTATATCAAGATTTTCCTTGTCAATCATATTGACGGTTTCAAGTATTTCAAAATGATTTATCATAGCCACTCTCCGTTCTGTCTATGCGACATCCCTTTTTATATTCTATGCATAGACGTGAATAATTCCTCGCGCTGGAAGCGCACGGACAATCCTATTTCCTCGCCGAGCTCCTCAAGCTTTTTGTTAAGCTCGGATGCGGAAACGGCTTTGCCGTCGTACTCGACAAGCATTATCATAGTAAACATATCCTGCATAATTGTCTGAGATATGTCGAGTATGTTTACGTCGTTTTCAAACAAGACTCCGCTTGTTTTCGCGATTATTCCCTTTTGGTCGTGTCCCACAACCGTTACAATAGCTTTCATATGTTACTGCCTCCGTATATAAATTTTTATTTACTGCGTTCGCTGTCTTAACGCCTCGTACACAGATACTTCAAGCTCCTCATAAGAGTGAGATGCACAGCTTATTTTTCGTGCTGCGCTCGCTGTCTTAGAGCCTCGTACATTATCACTGCCGCGGCAACGGACGCGTTAAGCGAGTTTATCTCGCCCGCCATAGGTATCGACGCGGTGAAGTCGCAGCGCTCCTTTACAAGACGGCTTATGCCGCCGCCCTCGCTGCCTATGACGATTCCCAAAGCGCCCTTTAAATCGGTCTTATACATCGGCTCGCCATCCATATCGGCGGCGCATATCCATAAGCCCTCTTTTTTCAGGTCGTCTATTGTCTGCGCTATGTTTGTCACCTTTGCGACGGGAGTGTATTCCAACGCTCCGGCGGCGGTTTTGGCGGCTATGGAATTAAGCCCCGCGCTGTTTCGCTTCGGTATTATAATTCCGTGCGCGCCGACGCAGTTCGCCGTTCTGATAACGGCGCCCAAATTATGGGGGTCGGTAATTTTGTCGCATATCACGACAAACGGCGCCTCGTTTTTATCCCTTGCCCTCTTTAATATATCGCCGACGCTCGCGTAATCGCAGGCGCTCACATAAGCGACAACGCCCTGATGATTTTCGCCGCGGCATATTTCGTCGAGCTTTTTCTTCTCCGTTTCCTGAATAACAATGCCGTTTTCCTTGGCACGCTTTACGACGCTCACCACCGAGCCTTCGTATCTGCCCTTTTTTATAAGGATTTTATCTATCGCGCGTCCGGATTTTATCGCTTCCAAGACCGGATTTCTTCCGAATATTATATCGTCCATATATCCCTCGCTACAGTTAAAAAGACCACATAAGGGCACACCTGTATAAAAGCGCCACGCCTTTGTGATCTTTAACGACTAAATTATTTCAGCATAAATTTATCGTGTATTGCTACTACCGCGTTTTCCGCATCCTTACGGTCTACCAGCACGGAAATCTTAATCTCCGATGTTGCTATCATATTGATATTTATATGTGCGTCATACAAAGCCTCGAACATCGTCGCGGCAACTCCGCTGTTGTTTACCATTCCCGCGCCGACTATCGACACCTTTGACACGTCCTTTGTTGACTTTATCTCGTTGTAATTGATTGTGCTCTTGTTTTCCTCTAGAAGCTCGAGAACCTTATCCAAATCCTCTTCCGTTACGGTAAAGCTTATATCCTTTTTGCCGTTGTTGCCTATTGACTGGATAATAAGGTCAACCGAAACTCCCTTCTGCGCCAACATTCTGAATACCGAAAACGCTTTACCCGGTGTGTCCTCAACACCGCACAGCGATATTCTCGCGACGTCGTTATCACGCGTCACGCCTCTGACAAGCATCTTTTCCACCTGTTCTACCTCCTTGACATATGTTCCCTCGTTATTGTTAAGACTTGATCTTACCGATAATTTTACATTGTATTTTTTCGCCATTTCGACCGAGCGGTTATGAAGAACGTTCGCTCCCAATGACGCAAGCTCGAGCATTTCATCATATGAAATGTCGTCAAGCTTATAAGCCGTTTTGCATATGCGCGGGTCGGTCGTGTACACGCCGTCAACGTCGGTGTATATTTCGCACAAATCCGCGTGAAGCGCCGCCGCGAGCGCGACTGCCGATGTGTCCGAGCCGCCGCGTCCCAAGGTTGTTATATCATCGTATTTGTTTATACCCTGGAAGCCTGCCACTATCACTATCGTTCTTCTGTCAAGCTCGTTTTTGATACGCTCCGTATCTATTGTTTTAATCCTTGCCGCGCCGTACTGCGAGTCGGTTTTAAATCCCGCCTGCCAACCGATAAGAGATATGACCGGACAGCCGAGCTTTTCAATCGCCATCGCCAAAAGCGCTATTGAAATCTGCTCGCCCGTGGAGAGAAGCATATCCATCTCTCTTTTTGACGCGTTCGGGTTGATTTCCTTCGCCTTTTCTATAAGGTCGTCGGTTGTGTCGCCCTGCGCGCTTACGGCTACGACAACGTTGTTGCCCGCCTTGTACGTGTCTGTTATTCTTCTTGCCACATTCATCACACGCTCGGCGTCCTTAACCGACGTTCCGCCGTACTTTTGCACTATCAGTCCCATTACTCTTTTTTCCTCCCTTGGTTATATTTCCGAAACTACCGTTCCGACATTATCTACAGATAATATTTTACAAGTCCATTTATGTGAGCCGGACTCAAAAAACTCCTTCATTCCGCTCTGAAATCCGCGATAATTCCTGTCTATCAAAGACATTATCGTAGGTCCCGAGCCGCTTAAATACGTCGCCCGCGAGCCAAGCTCATAGGTTCTTTCAAAAATCTCATCCATACCGTCGATATATTTTTTTCGGTACGGCTGATGCAGACGGTCGCGCGCCGCGTATTTTAGCATATCCAAATCGCCGGACGAAAGCGCCGCCTGAAACATTGACGCGCGCGATATGTTGAATACCGCGTCCGCGCGGCTGACCTTATTCGGCAATATTCCTCTCGACTTCTTTGTCGCAACGTAAAAGTCGGGTATCATAACCGCGAATTTCAGCTTTGAATTAAGCTTTATGCTCTTTGTGTATGTTATATCGCCGTCCGTCATAGACACGCAAAATCCACCGTAAAGCGCGGGCGCGACATTGTCGGGATGACCCTCCTCTTTGGCGGCGAGGTTTAAAATCTCGCCGTAGGAAAGCCGCCTGCCGCAAATGACGTTCGCCGCAAGCATACCGCCGATTATGCAGGCGCTGCTGCTTCCCAAGCCGCGCGTCATAGGTATATCGCTTTTTTGCACGATGCGTATACCGCGCCGGCGGTATCCCGCGGCGTCGAAAACAACGCACATCGATTTATATATTAAATTATTTTCGTTCTGCAATATCCGTCCGTTGAAATTTCGCGTTTCTATTTCTATGCCGCCGTCTGTTTCCTCGATTTCAAGTCTGTTATAGAGCGCCAAAGCGACGCCCAGCGTGTCAAATCCCGCGCCCATATTCGCACTGGAGGCGGGAACCTTGACCTTTATCATTAAGCCAAAATCCTTATCGACGAAACGACATTTTTAAGCTTTGACAGCTTCTCCTTGAAATCACTCTCGCAAAGAGGCTCGGTTACGAATGCCGATTCGCTCTTTACTATGTTGTCCACAAACTCGCATTTTCCAAACGCTCCCCGCACATCCTCAGCAGAATCGGTTGTGCGGATAAAGTACGAAAATTTCTCATCATCGCCCGATGCCATAATATTTTCCTCGGGCATCTCCCACGGCGCCGTTTTTTTGCGGTTTTTGTTTCTTACGCAGTCCGCTATATCCGCGACAACCGCGGACGCTGTTGGCATTGTTCCCGCGCCCTTGCCGTAGAACATAACGTCGCCGACACAGTCGCCGTTTACCATAATCGCGTTGAACACGCCGTTCACGCTCGCGATAGGCGACTCGTTTTTGACCACCATAGGCGCGACGTGCGAGTATATCTTGCCGTTATCAAGAAATTTCGCGTAGCCGATGAGCTTTATAACGCCGTCAAGCTTTTCGGCGTATTTGACGTCGTCAAGAGTTATATTCGTAATGCCCTCGGTCGGTATATCGTTGTAGTCAACGAATTTTCCCGACGCCAATGATGACAAAATTGCGATTTTTCTGCACGCGTCGTGACCCTCGACATCCGCCGCCGGATTGCGCTCCGCGTAACCCTTGTCCTGCGCCTGTTTCAAAGCCGTTTCGAAGCTCTTGCCCTTGGTTATCATCTCGTTTAAGATATAGTTCGTGGTGCCGTTCAATATGCCCGCGATGCTTTTTATATTGTTCGCGGCAAGGCATTGACTCATAGGTCTTATGATGGGTATGCCGCCGCCGACGGAAGCCTCAAAAAGATAGCTTACATTATTTTCCTTTGCAATTTCCAGAAGCTCCGTGCCGTAGGTCGCGACAAGCTCCTTGTTTGACGTTACGACGCTCTTGCCCGCTTCCAAAAGACTTTTCGTATACTCATACGCGGGATGAAGTCCGCCGATTACCTCCGCGGCAACCGTTACCTCATCGTCGTTTAAAATTCGGTCAAACTCCTTTGTGAAAATCTCCTTTTCGGGATGGTCGGGGAAATCGCGTATATCCAAAATATATTTAACGGACGTTTCCTCGCCGATATTCTCGGAAATTTTGCCGCCGTTTTTCTTTATTATATCGTAAACACCGCTGCCTACCGTGCCGAAGCCCATAACCGCAACCTTTGCCATACTTACCTCCTGTTATCGAATACATAGTAAATAATATATAAAACCTGCCGCGCACGCGCGTTTTCGGCAAAGTTTCTCTATTAATACATTATATTAACATAATTATCAATTAAAGTCAATAATGCAATTAACAAAAAGTGTAGGTTTGTCAATGATGTGTTACACATTTTTTTAGAAAACCTCGCCATCATT
>JAJPXA010000080.1 GCA_021205715.1 Bacillota bacterium | reverse complement strand
GTTTCCGGTAATGTAAATCGACGCGTCCGGCACATTTTCCTTGAGCAAATTTTCACGGTTCTGCGCGGTCGGCGAAAAATTCAAATCCGCTATTCTGCCGGTGAGCTGACGGTTCATCTCTTCGGGGAACGGGGAATACTTGTCGTAGGTTCTGAGTCCCGCCTCGACGTGACCGACCTTTACCATATTGTAAAACGCCGCGAGCGCCGCCACAAAGCTCGTCGATGTGTCGCCGTGTACCAAGACTATGTCCGGACGCTCCTTTTTTATAACCTCGTCGAAGCCCTCCAATACCCTTGTTGTAATTCCGACAAGACTCTGACGCGTTTTCATAATATCCAAATCGTAATCCGGCTTGATATTGAAAATCTCAAGCACCTGATCGAGCATTTCTCTGTGCTGCGCCGTAACGCATACGATTGACTCGATTTCGTCGTATTTTTTCAGCTCAAGCGCGAGCGGCGCCATTTTTATGGCTTCCGGTCTTGTGCCGAAAACCGTCATTACCTTAATTTTTCTCATTTATTTCTCCTTTTTTCCGTTTTGTAAAGCATCCGTTGCTTCTTTGGTACTTTCATCCTTTGTTTCATCTATTTCAAGCTCCGTATCATCCGTCTTTTCACGGGTATCGGGGTGATTATGAACATAACTGTTTTTGCCCATCACGCTTGCTATAAGCAGCAGAACAAGCACGCATATAAGGAGCAGAAGCGCTCTTAAAACGCCGCTTTCAGCCAAAAGCACCGCGGATATTCCCAAAACTCCCGCTATGGCGTACAAAATAAACACGGTTTGCTTTTGCGAAAATCCCATATCTATAAGTCTGTGATGCAAATGCCCTCTGTCCGCCATCATCGGACTTTCGCCGTGGAAAATTCGCCGTATCATAGCAAAGCTCGCGTCGAAGAGCGGCAGCCCCAAAATCAAAAGCGGCACCGCGAACGATATTACCGCGTAGGACTTAAACACGCCCTGAATGGATAGTGTCGCGAGCATAAATCCCAGAAACGTCGAGCCTGTGTCGCCCATAAAAATCTTCGCGGGATTTAAGTTGTACGGCAAAAATCCGAAGCACGCGCCCATAAGAGAAATGCCCAGAATTGCGATTGAGATTTCACCCGAGCGCACCGCGATAAACACAAGCGATATAGACATTATCGCGCTTACGCCCGCCGCCAAGCCGTCAAGACCGTCTATAAAATTAACCGCGTTTGTGATAAACACAATCCATAAGACCGTTATCGCTATCGAAAGCCACTCCGGCAGCACCCAATACGGATTGTCGGAGAGGATATTCGGGTTTGTAAACACGCTTATTTTTATGCCGCCAACGTATATTACCGCGAGTGCCGCTATAATCTGCACCACGAATTTAAAGAGCGCCGGCAGATTTTTGCAGTCGTCGAAAACTCCCAGAACCACGATAATTACCGCGCCCAAAAGAGTACCCCAAAGCTCTCTTTTGTTGCAGTACGGAAACGCGAAGCATATCGTCGCAACCAAAAAACCGAACACAAAAGCCAAGCCGCCTATTCGCGGCGTAGGCTTTTTATGCATACGCCTTTTGTCCTTTGGAATATCTATCGCGCCCACTCTGAACGCAAGCCGCCTTACCAGCGGCGTGCAGGCAAACGAAAAGCCGAACGACACCAAAAGAGCGAATATCAGACTAAGAATTTCATTAACTCCCATATTTTAGGGCTCCTTTCACCCGATTTGCAGCTGCAATTATTTTACAGCTGTACAAATCCGACCTTTTTGTATACCTTACGCATAGTGCGGCTCGATAAATATCGTGCCTTTTCCGCGCCGTCGCGGCATATCTGCATCAGGTATTCCTTGTCCTTTATAATTCTGTCATATTCCTCGCGTATCGGACGTATGCACTCTACCACCGCGTCCGCGACGTCGCTCTTGAAATCGCCGTAGCCCTTGCCGCTGTAATCGGCGGCGATGTCGTTCACGTTTTTGCCCGTTACGGCTGACATTATGTTTAACAGATTGTTCACACCCGCTTTTGCCGGGTCGCCCTCGCGGTATTCTATAACGCCCTCACTGTCGGTTACCGCGCCCTTTATCTTTTTCGCGATTACGTTCATATCATCCATCATCGATATATACGCTTTCGGATTCGGGTCGGATTTCGACATTTTGCTCTGCGGCTCCTGCAAGCTCATTATTTTCGCGCCGGTTTTTGACAAAAGTCCCTCGGGTATCGTAAACACGTCGCCGTAAAGCGCGTTAAAGCGCTGCGCTATATCGCGGCATATCTCGATATGCTGCATCTGATCCTTGCCCACCGGCACGTAATCGGCTTGATACAGCAGAATATCCGCCGCCATAAGCACAGGATATGTAAAGAGTCCCGCGTTTATGTTTTCGGCGTGCTTTGCGGATTTGTCCTTAAACTGCGTCATTCTCTGAAGCTCGCCCATATAGGTGTAGCAATCCAAAACCCAGCCAAGCTCCGCGTGATTCGGGTTTTGCGACTGTATGAACAGCACGGACTCCTTCGGGTCTATGCCGCTCGCAAGATACAGCGCCAGCACCTCAAACGTTCTGCGGCGCACATCCGCCGGCGTTTGACGCACGGTTATCGTGTGCAAATCCATCATCGCGTATATGCAGCTGTAATCCTTTTGCAGCTCCACCCAGTTCTTTATCGCGCCCAGGTAATTGCCGAGCGTTAAATTTCCCGACGGCTGAACGCCGGAAAATATTATCTTCTTTTCCTCGTTATTTGATGTTTTATTTTCGTCCATTTCACCCTGTCCTTTCGCTTTATCGGAGATTTTCCGTCAAAACCTCGCCGAGGCGCTTTATGCCCTCCTCGATTTTTTCAATCGTCGCCGATGAATAATTCAGGCGGAACATATTCGACGGCGCGTTAATGTCGGTCGCAAAGTTCGAGCCGGGCACAATCGCCACCTTCTTTTCAAGGCATTTATCGACAATCGGATTGATGTCCGTGATTGTCGGGCACTCGCACCAAAGGAAGATGCCGCCCTCGGGCACAACCCATTTTACCTTGCCCGCGGGGAAGTATTTCTCCATAGCCGCAACCATCGCCGCGCATTTTTTGCCGTAAAGCGCTCTGTTCTTCTCGATATACTTGTCGATGTCGTATTTTTTCATAAACTCAACGCACATAAGCTGCGTGAGCATAGGCGTGTGAACATCGTTTACCTGCTTTAAAACTTCTATTTTCTCGCACAGCGGCGCGGGCGCGACAATATAGCCCAAACGCATACCGGGCGATAAAATTTTCGAGAACGAGCCCGCGTATATAACTCTGCCCTCGGTGTCAAGCGATTTCAATGTCGCGACGTCCTCGCCCGAGAAGCGCAGGTCGCCGTAGGGGTTGTCCTCAAGGATGAGAACGTCGTACTTGTTCGCAAGCTCAATCATACGTTTTCTTTTCTCGAGCGACATCGTGCATCCTGTCGGATTCTGGAAAGTGGGAATGGTGTAGATAAACTTTATGCCTTCTTCGCTTTTCAGCTTTTCCTCAAGCTCGTCCATATTCATTCCGTCGTCGTCAACCTTGACGCCGACAAGCTCGCACTCGTATGTGCGGAACGCGTTAAGGCTTCCGATAAAGCTCGGATTTTCGACGATTACCTTGTCGCCCTTGTTTAAAAGCGCTTTCGCGGTAAGGTCAATACCCTGATTCGCGCCGGTCATTATGATTATTTCATCATTTTCACTTACAGAATTTACCTTTTCGGCGCGTTTTCTCGCGCAGTCCTTCATTTTCGGGTAGCCGTCGGTTGTGCCGTACTGTAGCGCGAGTGTCGGGTTTGTCATAAGAATTTTACCCGCTATCTTTGAAAGCTCGTCGCCCGGGAACAGCTCCGACGCGGGATTGCCGCCCGCGAGCGATATAATCTCAGGGTCAGCCATACGCTTAAACATCTCGCGTATAGCGCTGCCTTTCATACTCTTTACCCTGTCTGCCATATAATTTGTATATTCCATATTATTCCAACTTCTTTCGTTAAGCATTTGCGCGCTTTAAGGGAAGCGCGTTACCCTTTTTCGCCGCAAACGCGTTGTTTTATGCCGTAAATGTGTTACTTTCACATTGCAAGCGCGTTAGCCTTTGCTGCCGTTTTTCCAACTGTCCTTTAATGCGACCGTTCTGTTAAATACCGGCATTTCGGACGTTGAATCCTTGTCAACGCAGAAATAGCCGAGCCGTAAAAATTGGAACTTGTCGCCGACATTTAAATCGGTCATCGTATTTTCAAGCCGTGCGCCGTCGATAATTTCTATTGAATTCGGGTTGAGATTTTCGGTAAAATCATTAACCCCGCTCTCGTCCGACGGATTTTCAACATTGAACAGTCTGTCGTAAAGCCGTACCTGCGCGGGAATTGAGTCCTTTGCGGAAACCCAATGTATAGTTCCCTTTACTTTTCGCCCGTCCGGAGTCTGTCCGCCGCGGCTCTCGGGGTCATACGTGCAGTGGATGAGAATCGGCTCGCCGTTCTCGTCCGCCTCAAACGACGTGCAGGTCAGATAGTACGCGCTTTTAAACCGTACCTCGCGTCCAACGGTCAGGCGGCGGTACTTGCTCGGCGCGTTTTCCATAAAGTCGTCGCGCTCTATATAGAGGTATTTGGAAAACTTTACCATACGAGTACCCATCGACTCGTCCTCGGGGTTCACTTCAATCTCTATGTCCTCCGTCAAATCGTCGGGGTAGTTGTCGATAACGACCTTTAACGGTCTTAAAACCGCCATAGCTCTCGGTGCGTGCTTGTTCAAGTCCTCGCGTATGCACGCCTCGAGCAGCGAAAAATCGATAACGCTGTTCGCTTTCGCGACGCCTATTCGCTCGCAGAAGTCGCGTATCGCCTCCGGCGTGTAGCCGCGGCGGCGCATACCGCATATGGTCGACATTCTCGGATCATCCCAGCCGGTTACTATGTTCTCCTTAACCAGCTTCAAGCATCGTCTTTTGCTCGTTAAGGAGTAATTCAAATTCATTCGGGCGAATTCAATCTGTCTTGACGGATTCTCGTAGCCGATCTCCTTTAATACCCAGTCGTAAAGCGGTCGGTGATCTTCGAATTCAAGCGAGCAAAGCGAGTGCGTCACGCCCTCGACGGTGTCGGATATGGGATGCGCGAAATCGTACATCGGGTACACTATCCATTTGTCGCCGGTTCTGTGATGATGCGCGCGGAGAATACGATAAATTATCGGGTCGCGCATATTCAAATTCGGCGACGCCATATCTATTTTTGCTCTTAACACCTTCGCGCCGTCGGGAAACTCGCCCTTGGTCATTCTCTCGAACAGGTCAAGGTTCTCCTCTACGCTTCGCTCACGGTACGGACTGTTTTTGCCCGGAGTTGTAAGTGTTCCGCGGTACTCCCTTATCTCGTCGGGCGACAGGTCGCAAACATACGCCTTGCCCTTTTTGATAAGCGTTATTGCCGCCTTGTAAATGTCGTCAAAATAGTCCGACGCGTACAAAACCTTGTCCCATTTAAATCCGAGCCACTTAATGTCCTCCATTATCGCGTCAACGTACTCGGTGTCCTCCTTTGTCGGGTTTGTGTCGTCAAGCCTTAAATTGCAGGTTCCGTTGTACTTTTCCGCCATACCGAAGTCTATGCATATCGCTTTCGCGTGACCGATGTGCAGATAGCCGTTCGGCTCGGGAGGAAAGCGCGTTTGAACATAGCTGTACGCGCCCTGCTCCAAATCCTTGTCTATCGCTTCCTCGATAAAATTTCTGCTTATAAAATTTTCTTCCATATGACTTCCCCTTACACTGCTTATTTTAAAATTTTTATTGCTTCGTCAATTCTTTTTATTGTTTCCTCGGCGCCCAAAACTTGCATAATTTCATACAAATCGGGCGTGTTTTGTCTGCCGGTGATCGCCGCTCTTATAACGCCCGCGACATCGCCGGTGTGTCCTTTAAAGCTGTCGGGCGACGCCTTATATTCCTTCGGCGAGGACGCGTAGCCGAGTTCGACCGCCATTTCCTTAATCTGCGGGAACCATTCCTCGGCGGTTGTATCCTCGGAGTAGACCTTTTTATACGCTTCGAGTATCTGCGTTTTATCCGCGTTTGAGAGAGTTTGGGCAAAATCGCGTTTTCCGTCCCAAAGCTCGGTGTAAAAATACTCTATATAGTCCTTAACGTCGCTCCATTTCGCAATATCCTTTCTCGGCTTTTTGCCGCCGCGGTCAATCGCGAATATGGATATGGCGTATTCCTCATCCTGCGCCAAAAGCGAATACAACTCCTCGTCGTAGGTTTTTGCCCACTGCGCCGCGAGGTCGAATACCTCCTCCGCGCTTAAAAGGCTGATATAATTCTTGCTTATATCGTTGAGCTTAACCATATCAAAGAGCGCGCCCGCCTTGTTCATCTTTGCGAAGGTGAACTTAAAGTCGGTTATCGGCGCGGTTTTGTTGCACGCGCGCCATTCCTCGTAATTGGAGTTTGCGAGCGTCATAAGATACTCCCAAACCGCGCCCACGGGGTAACCCGCCTCGTTATAGAAGCTCATTGCCATTTCCGGATCCTTGCGTTTTGAGAGCTTGCGCTTGCCGCCGTTTTCCGTTTTCATTATCGGAGAGATGTGCGCGTATTTGACCGGCTTAAAGCCGCACACTCTAAAGAGCTGTAAATGAATAGGCACGGACGAGAGCCATTCGTCGCCTCGTATAACGTGGGTTGTTCTCATAAGGTGGTCGTCCACCGCGTGCGCGAAATGGTATGTAGGCGTTCCGTCCTTTTTAAGAAGCACAACGTCAAGTATATTTTCATCCATTTCAATCTCGCCCTTGATTAAGTCCTTGAACTTAATTCTGCCGCCCGGGACTCCCGGCGACTTTAAGCGGATGACGTACTCCTTGCCCTCGCCGATAAGACGCTTCGCCTCATCGGCTGTGATGCCGCTGTATTTCGCGTATTTTCCGTAAATTCCCGGGAGAAGCTTTTCCTCCTCTTGCTTTTTGCGAACCTCGGCTATTTCCTCCTCGGTCATAAAGCAGGGGTAGGCTCTCCCTTCCTCGACAAGGCGCTTAACGTACGCTTGATATATCTCGGTGCGCTTGCTCTGAGTGTACGGCGCGTAATCGCCCTTGTCCTCGGTCGATGAAACGACGCCCTCGTCAAACTCTATACCGTATTCCTTTAAACCCTCGATTATAAGCTCCGCGCCGTTTTCAACCTCGCGCTTTTTGTCGGTATCCTCGATTCTCAAATAAAAAATACCGTCCGAAGCCGCCGCCGCGGTTTTTCCTATGAAACCTGCGAACAAGCCTCCAAAATGCAAAAATCCCGTGGGACTGGGCGCGAAACGCGTCACTACCGCGCCGTCTTTCACATTTCTTTTTGGGTACCGTTCCTCGTAATCCTCCGGCGTTAAGGTAATATCCTTAAACAATAAATCCGCCATATCGCTGTTATCTGCCATTTTTATCTCCTTTGTCAATGTTAAATACATTTTTCACCATTATACATATTATACC
>JAJPXA010000145.1 GCA_021205715.1 Bacillota bacterium | reverse complement strand
TAATTTTGTAGAGTTTAAATTCAAAAGGATAATTTTGGTTACAGAGAGGAATGGTTGGTTATGGATGAGTTTTTAACCGAATTTGATTCCAAACTTTTTGATACTATTTCAAAAAGCGCGAAAAACGTGTACTTTTTTTACGCCGATATGAAAAAAGGCATATCGCGTTGGTCGTCGCAGGCAAAGGAATATTTCGGGCTTGAATCGGAAATTCTCGAACCGGCGGATAAGTGGAGCGAAAATATACTCCCCAAGGACAGATGGTTTTACGATAAGAATATGTCCGATATGCTAAACGGCATAACGCCTTATCACAGCTGCGAATATCGAATAAAAAAAGCCAACGGCAAATATGTATGGGTCAGATGCCGCGGCTATATGACTTACGACGCCGACGGCGCGCCGGAATTTTTCGCGGGCTATGTCACGGTTTTGGGTATGGACGCTCCGGTCGACCAGGTGACGGATTTATGGACGGTTTCGACTATGCGCAACCATATCAATGACCTGCTCGCGAAAGGCAGAAACGGCGCGATTTTGGTTTTGGATGTAATGAATTTTAAGCGTCTTAACGCGCATTACGGCCGCAGCTTCGGCGATACCGCGCTGTATGAAATAGGACAAATATTAGCCGAAACCGCAGGCAATCACCACGCCACTGTTTACCGCTACGCGGCGAACGCGTTCGCCATTTTGATGAAAGGCAGCAAAGACGATTTATGCGCGCTGTATGCCGATTTGCGCGAGGCGGTGCGAAATCCCAAGGTGAACGGCCGCGTGCTTGACATAACCATTTACAGCGGTGCGACGCTTTTCCCGCAGGACGCGCATACATATGACGATTTGGATAACAACCTCGTAAGCGCGGTTTCCGCTGCGAAAAATATGGGAGTTACCGACAGGATTGTATTTTACAGCGGCGAGCTTGTTAAGCGCCGCCAGCGTATGGTGGGTATCGAGGAAGCTATACGCGCAAGCATTGAGAATAACTTCGAGGGATTCAGCGTTGTTTTTCAGCCCGTGTTTGACGCGAAAACCGGAAAGCTGCACTCCGCAGAGGCGCTTTTAAGATGGCAAAACGATGAGTTCCCCGACCTCAGTCCGGCGGAGTTCGTTCCGATTTTGGAGCGCAGCAAGAGCATTATCCCCGTCGGAAAATGGGTGGTTGACAAGGCGTTTCAGCACGTCGCGGAATGGTCCAAGCGCGATGCGTCAAACTTGCCGCACGTCAATATCAATTTCTCGTATATCCAATTTATGGATCCGACGCTTAAGGACTACATAATAGACAAGCTCAACGAGTACAATCTCCCCCACGACCTGCTTGTGGCGGAGCTTACGGAAAGCTGCCGAATAGAATATTCGCCGCACCTTGCCGATATTTTGCAGAGCCTTAAAGACGAGGGCATAAGCGTCGCGCTCGATGATTTCGGCACCGGCTACGCGTCGCTGATGCTGCTCAAGGAAATGCCTACCGATATAGTAAAGCTCGATCACACTATGATGTCGACGATTCACGACCGTCCGAAGGACAGAGGCTTGGTTGAGTTTATAATCAAATACTGCAATGAGATTGGCATAGACGTATGCACCGAGGGCGTGGAAACAAAGGAAATTCAGGACATCGTAACCGCCGCCGGAACGGCGTATTTGCAGGGTTATTATTACGATAAGCCGCTTAAAACGGATGATTTCTACGAAAAATACATAAAATAATTTTAAATAGCGGCACTGCAAAAACAGTGCCGCGTTTGATTTCGGAGGTGTTTAATTTGAATTTTATAAAAAGATTATCAACGCTTGCTCTTTCGCTTTGCGTATTGCTCATATCCGCGACCGCGTGCGCCGACACGTTCGCCGATGTCGACAGCGGCGCATGGTACAGCGATGATGTTGAGGCTATGGCGGAAAACGGTTATCTGACCGGCTATGAGGACGGCACGTTCCGTCCGGAGGGCACTATAACAAAGGCGGAGCTTGTATCGGTGGTATGCCGCATAACGGGCACGGAAGCGAGCGAAAGCGCAAACAGTCACTGGGCGGACGGCTTTATTCAAGCCGCGCTTAACGCGGGATTTTTCGATTGGGATGAGATTCCGCCCGACGGCACGACATATGATGAGCCGATAACGCGTCAGCTCGCGGTAAAAATCGTGATGAACGCGTTTTTGCCCGATGAAGCGGGTGATTACAATACGGTGTATTCCGAGGTAAGCGACTTTTCCGACCTTGACGGCAGGTATTACGAGTCTATGTTTGCCGCGTATTGCAGCGGGGTCGTAAACGGCGATGAGTACAGCCGTTTAAATCCCAAAAGCACGATTACCCGCGCCGAGGCTTGCGCGGTGATTATGCGCGCGGTTGGAATAAGCGGCGGCGAATACGGCGCGTATACTCCGGCGGCAACGCCTGAGCCGCAAGCGGAAAAAACCTACATATCGGGCGGCGTAAGCGATAACGGATGGCTGAGTGTCAGCGGCACGCAGCTGGTGAACGAAAACGGCGAGAGTGTGATTTTAAGCGGTATGAGCTCGCACGGCTTACAGTGGTATCCGCAATTTACATCGGAAGCCGCGATACGCTCCACCGCCGAATACGGCGCGAATGTGTTCAGATGCGCGATGTATACCGCCGAGGGCGGGTATTTGAGCGA
Source organism: Bacillota bacterium (assembly GCA_021205715.1). Lineage (GTDB taxonomy): Bacteria > Bacillota > Clostridia > UBA1381 > UBA1381 > 12844. The sequence goes on along the minus strand of JAJPXA010000145.1, from coordinate 4,902 downwards.
CGCGAGCGTGAAAAGCACGCTTATATCGGCGGTTGACACCGCTATAGCCTGCGATATGTACGTGATAATCGACTGGCATATTTTAAGCGACGGCGACCCGATGACGAGTATTGACGCGGCGGCGGAATTTTTCGCCGAGATGTCCGCGCGTTATGCCGACGAGCCGGCGGTGATATACGAGATATGCAACGAGCCGAACGGAAGCATAACCTGGAGCGGGAATGTCAAGCCTTACGCGGAACGCATTATATCCGTGATACGCGAAAACAGCCGCGGCATCATACTTGTCGGCAGTCCGACCTGGAGTCAGGATTTGCACGAGGCGGCTGCGGATCCGCTTGACGCGGAAAATATAATGTACACCTGCCATTTCTACGCGGGCACGCATACCGAGTGGCTGCGCGAGAGAATTGCAAGCTGCGGTTTGCCGGTGTTCGTATCCGAATGGGGCACAAGCGCCGCCGACGGCAGCGGAGGCGTGTACCTCGACGAGGCGCAAAAATGGATTGATTTTATGAACGAAAACGGGATAAGCCGCGTAAACTGGTCACTGTGCGATAAAAACGAAACCAGCGCCGCAGTTGTTTCCGGCGCGGATATATCCGACGGAATAGCATGGGATGAACTGACAGAATCGGGTAAATTTGTATTTGCAAATTTTTAAATCACCGCCGAAACGCAATGATATTTTGGGTTTAGATGCGTAATTATGCGAGGCTCTGCCTCGCGCTCCGCAAGGACTTGCAGTCCTTGACCTGCGTGCGAAACTGTCGTTTCGCTTTTGGAGAATATTAACACAACCCCACTGACGCAAGCTAAGGGAGAGCGCCAAAGGCGCCGACCGCCGCGTCGGGTATGACTGCTTGCAGCTTTGAAAAACGCTGTTGTCTGTAAGATATGCTAATCCCTACGGAATGCTACGCATTCCGAAAGCGTCAGTATCTCCAAGACCCTGAGATTTTCCATTTGCAAGAGCCTATTTACCAAGCACATTAACATACATCTCTCAACAAGGGGTTTCCAAAGGGTGCAACCCTTTGGTGCTTTTGGTTCTTTTCAGAAAAAGAACAACTTTTTAATCTTTTTCAAGAAAAAGAACGCTATGTTAATGCACAATGTTTACAAACGTCAATCACTCACCTAAACCCAAATTTACATTACTAACACAGAAGGGATGGCTTATGGACAGAACGATTTTGCATTGCGACTGCAACGGATTTTACGCGTCGGTCGAGTGCGTTTTAAATCCCGAATTAAAAAACGTGCCGATGGCGGTGGGCGGAAGCTCGGAAAACCGCCACGGAATAATTCTGGCGAAAAACGAATTAGCAAAAAAATACAATATCCAAACCGCCGAAACTATACATCAGGCAAGGCAAAAATGTCCAAATCTTGTGATTGTGCCGCCCCGCCACGACATTTACAAACAATTTTCGCAAAGGGTTATGGATATATACAAGCGTTACACAGACTTAATTGAACCGTTCGGACTTGACGAGGCTTGGCTCGACGTCACGGGAAGCGCGCGCCTTTTCGGCGACGGCGTAACAATCGCGAATAATCTTCGCAAAATCGTAAGAGAGGAAATCGGTCTTACAATCTCGGTCGGAGTTTCGTTTTGCAAAGTATTCGCAAAACTCGGAAGCGACTACAAAAAGCCGGACGCGACAACCGTTTTCTCGCGCGAAAATTGGCGAAAATACATCTTCCAGCTAAACGCGTCGGAGCTTTTATATGTGGGAAAAAACACAAAAGTCAGGCTTGATGAGCTGGGCTTAAAAACCATCGGCGACCTCGCGCGCGCCGACGAGCGGCTGCTGACGTCGCGGCTTGGCAAAGCGGGAACGCAGCTGCATTTATACGCCAACGGTCTTGACCGCGAGCCGGTGCGTTCGATTTACGAAAAAACCGAGGTAAAATCCGTCGGCAAAGGCGAAACGTTCCCGCGCGATTTGCTCGGCGAGGACGTTATCCGCCACAGCATTAAACCGCTTTGCGACAGCGTGGCGCAAAGACTGCGCAAGCACGGCTTAAAATGCTCGACCGTTCAGGTTCAGCTGCGCGATCCGTCCTTTCGCACGATACAGCGTCAAAGAAAGCTGCCCCGTCCGACATCCGTTTCGCGCGATATACATTTGACCGCAATGGAGATAATAACCGATTGCTGGAATATGCAAAAGCCGCTTCGAATGATAACGGTAACGGGAACCGGTCTTATAAAAGAGGACGCGGTTCACGAGCAGATAAGCCTGTTCGACACGCCGGACGAGCGGCGAAAAAAACAAGAAACCATTGAGCGAACCGTGGATGCGATTAAAAACAAATTCGGAAAAAGCGCCATAGGAATAATAAACAAAAAGGAGAACGAGAATGAAAACAAAAAATGATTTTGAAAATATGCTTTTTGACATTTTAAACCCGTTACGAGGTCTTTACACCCCCAAAAAAGCCGGCATAATTCATCGCGGGCACGCGGCGTGGTACGATGACGGCGCGGCGAGGTGCGAGAGCTTTTCGCGTCCGCTTTGGGGCCTGGTTCCGTATTTTTGCGGCGGCGGCCGCGACGCGGAATTTGAAAAAATCTACCTTGAAGGCATAACAAACGGCACCGATCCCGAAAGTGACGAGTATTTCGGCGACTGCCGCGACAGAGATCAGCGCTTTGTCGAAATGGCGGCGTTCGCTTACGCGCTTTTGCTGTGCCCCGAGATTTTATACGAGCCGCTCTCGGAAAAGGCGAAAAATTCGCTGTGCGCGTGGCTCTCTCAAATAAACACCCACGAGGTTTGCGACAGCAACTGGATATTTTTCAGAATTTTAGTTAATATCGCCTTAAAAAAGCGCGGCGAAGAATACTCAAAGGAACGCTTGGAAAGCGATTTAAAACGCATCGACGAGTTTTACATCGGCGACGGCTGGTATAAGGACGGGGAAAAGGGTCAAAAGGACTATTACATTTCATTCGCCTTTCATTTTTACGGCTTGATATACTCGAAATTCGAGGATACCGACTACGCGAAAAAATTCAGAGAACGCGCCGAGGTGTTCGCGCGCTCGTTTATATATTGGTTTGCCGATGACGGCGAGGCGCTCCCCTACGGGCGCTCGCTTACATACCGTTTCGCGCAGATTGCATTTTGGAGCGCGTGCGTGTTCGCGGATGTGCGCCCGTTCCCGATAGGCGTTATAAAAGGCATAATAACGCGAAATTTGGAGCGGTGGCAAAAAAGCGATATGTTCGACTACGCTCATCTTTTAACCGTTGGCTACAAATATCAAAACCTGCTGCCGGCGGAGCATTACAACGCCTACGGCTCGCCGTATTGGTCGCTTAAAGCATTCGCGTTTTTGGCGCTCCCAAAGGACAGCGAATTTTTCGCCGCGGAGCCGCTCCCAATCCCAAAGCTCGACAGGATAAAGACCATATCCGCCGCGGATATGGTAACCGCAAGATACGGTGCTTCCGTTACCGCGTACCCCGCGGGGACACATAATGAATTCGGATGCGGTCAGATAATACCCAAATATTTAAAATTCGCGTATTCCACCGTCTTTGGTTTTAGTGTCCCCTATTCAAACGTGTCGCTTGAGGAATTCGCGCCCGACAGCTCGCTTTGCTTTAAGCTGAATAACGTTATTTTGGGACGCGACCGCTCATACGGTTTTGAAATAAGGGATAACACCGTGACAACGCGCTGGTCGGCATTTCGCGATATACGCGTAACCACGAAAATCACGCCTACCGAACGGGGACACAAAAGAGTGCATATTATAATTTCGCCGGATGAGTGTACCGCGTACGCCTGCGGCGTCGCGGTCGCCGACCGAGATAGGGACAGACGTATTAGTGAATGCGACAAAGGTACTGCAACGGTGCGAAATAATTTCTCGTTCTGCACAGTCGTATCAAAGAGCGGCGGCGAGGGCATTATAATATCGGCATCGCCGAACACAAACATAATGTACAACAAAAGCGTGATTCCCGCCGCGGCTTACAAAATCAAAGCGGGCGAAACGGTTATCGAAACCGAAATAATACAAAAGGACTGATTTTATGCTTGAAAAGGAATATAAATGCCTGCTGACATTCGACGAATATGACAGGGTGAAAAATCATTTTGAATGGGACAGCGCAAAGGAGCAAACAAACAATTATTACACCGACGACAACGGCGTGTTTTCAAAAAACAGAATAATGTTCAGGGTTCGCGAAAAGGACAACCGCGCGGTTATTCAGGTAAAGAGCCGCAAAAACAGTGACAGCGCGCTTCAAATATGTGAGGAAACCGAATTCCCGATAGATTCCGTGCCGCAGATTATAGAAAATCCCGAAAAATACACCGGAGTTAAAAGCGGCGCCGCGCGCCGCATCGGCGCGGCTGTGACACTGCGCCGGTCAAAAATGTGGGACGATAACACGGAAATATGCCTTGATATGACAACGTATTTTGACAAGCACGACTACGAAATCGAAATAGAATATACCGCAGAGGACATTCCCGCCGAATTAAAAGCGGAGCTGAACAGAATCGGCATCGTATTTTCCGAGCCGTCAAAGGGTAAATATTCGCGCTTTTTGGATGAATACCACGCCAAATAAAGCGCAAAAAATCTCACCGATGTAACGGTGAGATTTTTTATCATTCTTCAAATAACGCCTTTGCGAAATCCGACGGATTAAACTCTTGCAAATCATCCGCTCCCTCGCCCACTCCGACGAATTTAACCGGCAAATTTTGCTCCTTCGCGAGCGTTATCACTATGCCGCCCTTTGCCGTGCCGTCGAGCTTGGTTAAAATCAAACCGGTAATGTCCGCCGCCTCACCGAACAGCTTCGCCTGCGAAACCGCGTTTTGACCGCTTGTCGCGTCAAGGCCAAGCAAGGTTTCACATACCGAGTCG